>CAXSIB010000417.1:0-3265 GCA_964237095.1 uncultured Actinomycetales bacterium | reverse complement strand
GCCCGCCCCGGCCCGGGTCCCCGCCGGCCGCGTCCGGACCGCGCCCCCTCGCACCGGCCGGGCGGACTACCGTCGCGTGCGCGACAGCGGCGGTCGGGAAGCGGCCCCGCGGTGACCGGCGGGAGGCCCCGATGACGGCAGCAGGCCCGCGCGGCCCGGTGCCCGGCGGCCTCGTCTCGGCCGTCAGCCGTGGCCGCCTGGAGTCCGTCGCGGCGGGCCGGGCGCGGTCGTCGCTGGAGTCGGTCGCCGGGGGGGCGGGTCTCGACCTCGTCGGCTTCGACTACCTGACCGAGGTCATGGGCTGCACCGTCGTCCACCTCGGCTGGTCCTGGTACAGCTGCGGCGCCTACGGCTATGGCGGGTTCGGGACCCTGCAGACCTCCTACGCCAGTGGCCCGACGCTGGTCAGCGGCCGTGACAGCGGCGGTTTCGCGCCCTACGGCAAGGCGGTCCGCGACGCCTGGGACACCGCCCTGGCGCGCCTGCTCGACGAGGCGGCCGCGGTCGGGGCGGACGGGGTCATCGGCATCCGGGCCACCCGCCAGCGGATCCCCGGCAGCAGCAGCGACGACGAGTTCGTCCTGCTCGGCACCGCGGTCCGCTCCCGCGGGGGGACCCGGCCGCACCGCCCGTTCGCGACCGACCTGGGCGGTGACCGCTTCGCGGTGCTGCTCCGGGCCGGCTGGGTGCCCACGGGGTACTCGATCGTCGTCACCCTCGGGGTGCGCCACGACGACTGGCGGACCCAGCAGGCCTCGACGATGTGGGCCGGCAACCAGGAGGTCACGGGGTACACCGACCTCGTCAACGAGACCCGCAACGGGGCCCGCGACCAGTTCGCCCGCCGCATGAGCCGCCTCGGGGGCGAGTCGGCGATCGCCTCGGACATGGCCATGCGGGTGTGGGAGATCGAGCCGGGGGAGAACCACCGCGACCACATCTGCGAGGTCACGATCTCCGGGACCGCCCTCACCACGTTCGAGCGCAGCACCCCCCACCCCCCGGGTGGCCCGCCGCGCCCGCTCACCGTCATCCCGCTCACCGACTCGACCCGTCTCGCAGGGAGACCCAGATGACCAGCCCCACCGACGTCGCCATCCCCGAGGACGCGATGCGCCGCCTGGCCGAGATGCGTCCCGGCCAGAAGACCTCGCTGTTCACCTCCGACCTGTCGGTCAACGAGTTCCTCCTCGTCCGCCAGGCCGGGTTCCGCCCGGTCGGGCTGGTGCTCGGCTCGAGCGTCTACCACGTGGGACTGCAGGTGGGCCGGTGGGGGAAGAACCAGGAGCTCGACCGGCTGTCGGCCGCGATGTACCACGCGCGCGAGCTCGCGATGACCCGGATGGAGGCCGAGGCCGACGCCCTCGGCGCCGACGGGATCGTCGGGGTCCGGCTCGCGATCGAGTTCAAGGAGTTCGGCAACGACCTCGCCGAGTTCATCGCGATCGGGACCGCGGTGGTCGCCGACGAGGCGCCGCCGGTGGCGTCGGGGTCGCACGGGGCGACCTGGCGCAACAACAAGAACCAGCCGTTCACCTCCGACCTGTCGGGCCAGGACTTCTGGACCCTGATCCAGGCCGGGTACGCCCCACTGGGCATGGTGATGGGCACGTGCGTCTACCACATCGCCCACCGCGGGGTCATGTCCGCGCTCGGCACGACCGGCCAGAACGTGGAGATCACCCAGTTCACCGAGGCCCTCTACGACGCCCGCGAGCTGGCCATGAGCCGCATGCAGGCCGAGGCCGAGGCGCTCGCCGCGGAGGGCATCGTGGGCGTGCAGCTGCTGTCCCTCGCCCACCGCTGGGGCGGGCACACGACGGAGTTCTTCGCGATCGGCACCGCGGTGCGGCCCCTGCGCGCCGACCACGTGATCGCGACCCCGCAGCTCACCGTGCCGCTCACGGACCGCTGAGCCCGCGGTGACCCTCGATCCCCTCGGCGCCGCGCCCGACGGCGACGGCGCTCCCGTGCCCGTCGGCGCGTCGGAGCTCGACCTGCTGACCGCGGCGCTGCGCGCGGACGCCGGTGACGTCGACGTCTACGCCCGGGTCCTGACCGAGACCCTCGGCTCGACGCTGCCCGCGGGCATGGTCGAGGTCGAGCGCGACCGCTCGATGAAGGACCGCCTCGCGGGCCGGCCGGGCCGCGCGACCGCGATCCGGGTCCACGGCACCAACCGCTCGCTCGAACTCGAGGCGGGGAAGGGCACGCCGGCGGCCCGGATCGTCCGCGAGGTCCGCGGGGTGGTCATCGCCCGGGACCAGGTCGGGCTGGACGTCTGGATCGCGGCGCTCGCCGACGAGATCGCCGCGACCGCCGCCGGCTCGGCGACCGCGCGTCAGGCCCTCTCGGCCTTCCTCGGCGGCTGACCGCCGCCCACCGGCCTCGGCTCCGCCGACCGACCTCGGCTCCGGCCGTGATCCCGGCCGGGCGCCCCGGGCTCAGTCGGGAGCGGCCGCCACCGCCGTCACCAGCGCGATCGCCAGGCCGGCCGCGACGAGCAGCACGACGATCCCGGAGTCGTTGAGCGCCGCCCCGACCAGGGCCGCTGTCGCGGTCCCGGCCACCCCGGCCCGCCACGCCGGCCACCGCGCGGCCAGGTCGGGCAGGACCCCCGACCCGGGCCGGAGGACCGCGACCCCCAGCACCACGACGACGACGAGACCCGCCCAGACGGCCACCGCCGCGACGGCACCCGTCGAGCCGACGAAGGGGCCGAGCACCGAGCCGGCCTTCCGCTCGAGCACCGGCCCCCCGCGCCCGGCGAGCAGGCTCACGACGAAGTCCCCGAGGTGGGTCCGGTGCCCGGCGCCGCGGGCGGCGTCGGCCAGCGCCCCGACCACGCCGAGGCCGGCGGCCGCGCCGAGGACGGCCAGCACCCGACGTGCCCCGAGGCGCGCGCCGGCGACGAGCAGCGCGGTGACCCCCGCGCCGGCGAGGGTCGCCGGGACCCCGCCGAAGTCGTCGCCGAGGGTCGGGGCACCGTCGACCACCGCGAACGCGAGGCCCCCGAGCGCGACCGCCGTCCCCGCGCGCACGACCCGGCCCGCGCGGACCCAGGGGCCGACGGCGATGCTCAGCCCGAGCAGGAGCGCGGCGTCGGCCGCCGCCACGATCTCGTTGCCGAGCCCGTGGAAGCGGCTGCCGTCCACGGGCAGCAGGCCGATCACCGCGAGCCGCGACAGCGGTGACCCGGCGGCCACGTCCACCACCGTCACGACCACGGTCAGCGCCGCGAGCACGGCGGCCGCGGCGGCCGGCC
>CAXSIB010000416.1:0-3274 GCA_964237095.1 uncultured Actinomycetales bacterium | reverse complement strand
ACCGCCGACAGAAGTCGCCCTGACCTCCTCGTGTGTCGGGAGGAGTGGCGCATTCAGACCCGTCGAAGTCCCGCGCTGGGATGGCGATCGTGCAGGTGGCGGCTGGATCACCGCCGACAGAAGTCGCCCTGACCTCCTCGTGTGTCGGGAGGAGTGGCGCATTCCAGTCAAGTACTTACTTGTGCACGACCAGGTACAGGCCGTAGACGACGATGGCGGCGACGGCCAGGAAGCAGATGCCGGCGGCGAGCATCGCGCCCGGATTGGTCGCGGCGGTCGCGCGGCCGTCGGTCGTGGCGCGGGCGTCGAGTGCGGGACGGGCCTTGGCGAACGCGACGACCCCGACGGAGAACAGGGCGACGGCGACGACCGCGGTGATCAGGGTCACCAGCGTGACCTCGGCGAAGGAACCCCAGGCGATGGTGAGGGCGACGGTCATCTGGTCCTCCGGGCTGGGTTGAGGGTGACGGCGGGGCGGGCGGCGGAACGGCGGCGGCTCACACCGACGCCCCGACGGGGACGCGCGGTGCGGCGACGGTGCCGCCGGCCTCCTCGTCGTTGACGTTCGCCGCGGTCACCTTGTCCTTGCGGGAGCGGACGAAGACGAGGACGAGCAGGGCCGCGGCGATGACGGCGGCGATGTAGATGCCGACCGTGCCGCGGTCGGCCAGCACGGCGACCAGTCCGCCGACCAGCGCGGCCGCCGGGATCGTGACGATCCACGCGACGACCATCTGGCCGGCCAGGGACCACTTCACCTTGGCGAGGCGCGCCCCGAGCCCGGTCCCGATGACCGAGCCGGCGCAGACCTGGGTGGTGGAGAGGGCGAAGCCGAGGTGGGCGGAGATCAGGATCGTGGCCGCCGAGGACGACTCCGACGCGAAGCCCTGCTCGGTCTCGATCTTCGTCATCCGCGTCCCGAGGGTGCGGATGATCCGCCAGCCGCCGATGTACGTCCCGGCGGCGATCGCGACGCCACACAGGGCGATGACCCACAGGGGCGGGTCGGAGTCGGCCGGGAGGTGCTTGCTCACGATCAGCACGAGGGTGATGACGCCCATCGTCTTCTGGGCGTCGTTGGTGCCGTGGGCGAGGGAGACCAGCGACGCCGACGCGATCTGGCCGGCCTTGAAAGTCTTGAGCCGGGAGTCCTTCGGCACGCCCGAGGTGATCTTGTAGGCGATGAAGGTGGCGAGGAGCGAGGCGAGACCGGCGACCACCGGGGCGAGGAACGCCGGGATCAGGATCTTGGAGAAGATGACCGAGACGTCGACCGCCTTCGACCCGGCTGCGACCAGGGACGCGCCGACCAGGCCGCCGATCAGCGCCATCGACGAGCTCGACGGGAGCGACAGGTACCAGGTGAGGACGTTCCAGATCAGCGCGCCGATGAGACCGCCGAACACGACCTCCGGGGTGATCAGCTTCTGGTCGACGACCCCGGAGGAGATGGTCTTCGCCACCGACACCGACAGGAAGGCGCCGACCAGGTTGAGGACGCCCGAGATGGCGACCGCGACCTTCGGCTTGAGGGCGCCGGTCGCGATGGACGTGGCCATCGCGTTCGCGGTGTCGTGGAAGCCGTTCGTGAAGTCGAAGGCGATGGCGGTCACGATGACCAGGACGACGACCGGGATCACGGTTCCCCTTCCAGGGACGAGGACGTCGCGCGGCCAGGGGGACCGGGTGCGACCGGGCGATCACAGGAGGCGACAGCGTCTCCGTGCAGACGGACGGATGGTGGACCATCCGGACGAACGGCAGGTGAACACGAGCTGACCGTCCGGTCTTCCGTGGCGCCGGGTCACGCCACGGGGATGGAGGGTGGAGGCGTGGGTGGACCGGTGTCCGAGGGCGACGAGGCCGGGGCCGCGGCCGATCCGGGTGCCGCACCGGGCGTCGGGGTGGGTCCGTGGGTCGGGCCGTGGCCGGCGGACCCGCGGTTCGACCCCGAGCTGCTCGCCGCGGGCGACCGCCGCAACGTGGTCGACCGCTACCGCTACTGGACGGTGGCCGCGATCGTGGCCGACCTCGACACCCGCCGGCACCCGTTCCACGTGGCGGTCGAGAACCTGGCGCACGACTTCAACATCGGGTCGATCGTGCGGAGCGCCAACGCGTTCGGCGCCGCCGGGGTACACGTCGTCGGCCGGCGCCGCTGGAACCGCCGCGGCGCGATGGTCACCGACCGCTACCTCCACGTCCACCACCACCCCGACGCCGCCGCGCTCGCCGCGTGGGCCGCGGCCGCCGGGACGGTGCTCATCGGGGTCGACAACGTGCCCGGCTCCCGCCCGCTGGAGTCGCTGACGCTGCCCCGCGAGTGCGTCCTGGTCTTCGGGTCGGAGGGCCCGGGACTGTCCGCGGACCTGCTGGCGGCATGCGCGACCGTGGTCGGGATC
Organism: uncultured Actinomycetales bacterium; assembly: GCA_964237095.1. Classification (GTDB taxonomy): domain Bacteria; phylum Actinomycetota; class Actinomycetes; order CAXTBU01; family CAXTBU01; genus CAXSIB01. Next base: position 872 of record CAXSIB010000416.1, on the reverse strand, counting down.
ACCCAGTACGGGTCGACCCGGTCGCTGAACGCCGGCGCGGCCGCCGCGGTGGCGATGCATGCATGGGTCGTGGCCCACGCGGACCCGCCGGGAACCGGGACACCGCCCCCACCAGCCCGTCCGCCCGTCGGGATCCCGTGGACGAGCCCCGACCGACGGCCCCGCGAGCCGTAAAGTCACTGCGGTGGCGGCCCCGACTGCACCCCCCGGGACGGCCGCACCTCCGGGGACGTCGACGGCGACGGCGGTTCCGGACCCCACCGCGCCGGCCGTGGCGTCGGCCGGGCACGGCTCCGCGCCGGTCCTCGCCCTCGACATCGGCGGGACCAAGCTGGCCGCCGCCGTCGTCCACGCGGACGGTGCGGTCGCCTCCTTCGACGCGGTGCCCACCCACGCCGAGCAGGGCCCGGGCGCCGTGCTCGGGCGGCTGCTCGACCTCGCCCGCGCCGTCTGCGCGACCGCCGGGATCGACCCGGCCGCGGTCGCGGCGGCCGGGATCGGCTGTGGCGGCCCCCTCGATCCCGTCACGGGGGTCGTCTCCCGCCCGCCCGCGCTGCCGGACTGGGACGACGTCCCGGTCACCGACACCGTCTCGAGCGCGTTCGGGGTGCCGGCCTTCCTGGAGAACGACGCCACCGCGGGCGCGCTCGGGGAGTTCCGCTGGGCGAACCCGGACCGGGTCGCGAACCTCGTCTACCTGACCGTGTCCACCGGGATGGGCGGCGGGACGGTCGTCGACGGGCGGCTGTTCCGCGGGGCCGCCGGCAACGGCGGGGAGCCGGGCCACGTGCTGCTGGACTGGCGGGGCCGGCCGTGCGGCTGCGGCAGCCGCGGCTGTGTTGGTGAGTTGACGGCGGCTTTGCACCGTTGTG
>CAXSIB010000415.1:0-3296 GCA_964237095.1 uncultured Actinomycetales bacterium | reverse complement strand
CCCCTCAACGGACCGACACGCCGTCAACCACGTCCCTGGTCAGTACAGCTAGCGCCGCCGCTCTACCGTCGCGCTGGTGACCGTCGACGTCGTCACCGACGCCCCATCGGACCGCCTTGCCCTGCACCACGCCCTGCCTCCGCCGCCGGGCCGGTGGTCGCTGTCCGCCGCGTGCGCCGCCCCCGGGCTCGACCCGGCCGTGCGGGACACGTTCACCGCGGACACGCCGACCGCGGCGGAGACGGCCGCCCTCGCCGTGTGCGCCGGGTGCCCCGTCGCCGCCGCCTGCTGCGGGTGGGCCACCACGGTGCGGACCCGGACTGGTGTGTGGGGCGGCCGCCGGTTCGGCCCGGCGCCCGCGGCGCCGCGCGGCCCGCGGGCTCGGCGGTAGCAGGTCGCCACCGTCCGAGCCTGCCAGGGTTGCTTGACCGGCGTGGTCAAGCTATCTTGACGGGATGAGCGGACGCGCACCCTGGCAGGACGGTCGCCGCGCGTGGCAGCGCCTGAACGGCTGGCACAACGACACCCCCGGCGCTGTCCCCGCCCACTCCGACGACGGAGACGCCGCCCTCGCCGCGCTGGGAGACGTCCACCTCGTGCGGGGACTACTCGCGCGAGCCGAGATGGTCGCCGTGCGAACCGCCCGCCGGCACGGGAAGACGTGGGCCGAGATCGCGACCCTGCTCGACATCACCCGCCAGGCCGCATGGGAACGCTGGCACGACCTCGTCCCCGACGACACCGACACGGACACGCGGGTGAGCGCATGAGCACCCCCAGCCGCCGCCGGTGGGGCGCCGTCCGGAAGCTCCCCTCCGGGCGCTGGCAGGCCCGCTACCACGGCCCCGACGGGACGCTCCACACGGCACCCACCACCTATGAGACGCGGACCACCGCCGCCCGGTGGCTGTCCGCCGTCGAGGTCGACATGGCCCGCGGGACATGGCTGGACCCGGCCAAGGGTTCCGGCACCCTCACCGCCTACGCGTCCGCGTGGATCGGGCAGCGCACCGTGAAGGGCCGCCCGCTCGCGCCGCGGACCCGGGAGACCTACCGCGGGAGCCTCGACCGGTGGATCACCCCCACCATCGGCGCCCTCAAGATCGCCGACCTGACCCCGGCCGTGATCCGCACGTGGCACGCCGAGATGGTCCGTGACGCCGCGGTCGCCACCGCCAAGAGCGAGGTGAAGACCGGCCGCACCGCGAGCCGCCAGGCGTACGCGCTCCTGCGCGCCGTCATGTCCACGGCCGTCGAGGACGGGATGCTCCCGCGGAACCCGTGCACTATCCGTGGCGCCGGCCAGGCCAGCTCCCCAGAGCGGCCCCTGCTCGACGTCGAGGCCGTCCGCAAGCTCGCCGCCGGGATGCCCGACCACCTCGTTGGGCTCGTCTGGCTCGGCTTTTGGGGCGGTCTGCGGCTCGGGGAACTCATCGGACTCCAGCGCCGGGACCTCGACCTCACCGCGGGCACGGTGACCATCGCGCGCCAGCTCGGCGAGGTCGACAACGTGCCCGTTGAGGGGGATCCGAAGGCAGGCAGCGCGCGCGTTGTCAACCTGCACGGGCCTGGTCTGGACGCCCTCCGGGAGCATGTCGAGCGCCAGGGCCCCGCGTTCCCGACCGCTCGCGTGTTCACCCGAGCCGACGGGTCGGACCTCCGCCGGGGCAACGTCTACTCGCCGTGGCGGGTCGCCTGCCGCAAGGCCCAGCTCCCCGGCGTCCACGTCCACGACCTGCGCCACGCGGGTCTGACCCTCGCCGCGCAGTCCGGCGCGACGCTCGCCGAGGTCATGCGCCGCGCCGGGCACGTGTCGGTCGCGGCCGCGATGACCTACCAGCACGCGGCCGAGCGGCGCGACGCCGAGGTCGCCGAGCAGATGACGGCCACCGTGAAGGCGTCGGAGGCCCGCGCGCTAGTGGCACGTGGGTGGCACGACGCCCCGGTTGGTGATCTTGATGCCCGCAGAAGATCCAACGAAGATCCAACCGCAAGCTCCTGACCAGTACGAACGGCTCGGCGGAGGCGGACGGGAATCGAACCCGCCAGGCCGGGAGACCCGGCCTCACCGGTTTTGAAGACCGGGCCGCCCACCAGGACGAAGACGCCTCCACAGGATTCGACGCGACTGTAACGGGCGCGCCTGGCGATCATCCGGTCGGTGTCCATGCATAGATGCAAGCTGCTAGCGTCGGCGTGTGACCGAGACCCGGACCGAGCCCGCGGCCGCCCAGCGGGCGTACGCGGCGACCAAGGACCGGATCCTGGCCGGACTGCTGCCGGCCGGGTCGCTGCTCAGCGAGGGCGAGGTCGCCCACGAGCTCGCGCTGAGCCGGACCCCGGTCCGGGAGGCCTTCCTGCGCCTGGAGTCCGAGCAGCTGCTGCACCTGATCCCCAAGCGGGGCGCGGTCGTGGTCGCGGTGCCGGCCACCGAGGCCGTCGACATCCTCGACGTGCGGCGCGCGCTCGAGACCGCCGCGGTCCGCCGCCTCGCCGCGACGCCGGGTGACCTCACCGGGCTGGCCGGTCTGGTCGGGGAGCTGACCGCGCTCGTAGGGCAGCAGGCCCGGGCCGCCCGCGACCGCGACGTGGTCCGGTTCGCCGAGCTCGACGAGCGCTTCCACCACGCCGTCGTCGCCGCCGCGGGCAACGCGATCGCGACCCGCTGCTACGCGACCCTCGCCGACCGCCAGCGCCGCATGACGATCGGCGCCGTGGGTCCGCGCCCGGAGCGCCTCGCCGTCCTCGTCGACCAGCACCGCGGACTCCTGGCGTGCATCGCCGACCGCGACCTGCCGGCGTTCGCGGCCGCCCTCGAGGACCACCTCGACTCCACCCACAACGCCTTCCACAGCCGGTGAGCACCGCCGTGGTCCCCACCGCCCGGGGGGCGCGAGTGGCCCGGCTGGGCGGCGGACGGCACCTCACCTCCCGGTCCTGGCTCGTGGTCGCCGCCGCCATGGCTTGCATCGGCTGGGGCGGCAACCAGTTCACCCCGCTGCTGATCGTGTACCGCGAGCGGGCCGGGTACTCCACGGTCGGCGTCGACGTGTTCCTCGGCGCCTACGTGCTCGGGCTCGTGCCCGGCCTGCTCGTCGCGGCGGCCCTGTCCGACCGGTGGGGTCGGCGCCCCGTCCTCCTGGCCGGGCTGGTCGCCTCGATCGCCGGCAGCGCCGCTCTCGCGGTCGGCGGCCACGCCGGGGCGGCGGCCATCGTCGGCGGCCGGCTGCTCAGCGGCCTCGCGGTCGGCGTGGCCATGGCGGTGGGGACCGCGTGGGTCACCGAGCTGTCGGCCC
>CAXSIB010000414.1:0-3296 GCA_964237095.1 uncultured Actinomycetales bacterium | reverse complement strand
CCGCGCGTGGGCGCCCGCCGACCTTCCGGATCTGCCGGACACGCCGGGCTCGGGACCGTCCGCGGCGGGCCGCGCGTGGCCGGGGCTCGCGACCGACCGGGTCCGGTTCGCGGGGCAGACCCTCGCGGTGGTCGCCGCCGTCGACCGGTACGCCGCGGAGGACGGCTGCGACGCGGTCCGGGTCGACCTCGCCCCACTCCCGGCGGTGGTCGACCCGCGCGCCGCGCTGCGCCCGGGCGCGCGCGCGCTGCACGACCACCCGGACGGCAACCTCGTCGCGGACACCTCGACCGGCGACCCGGTCGACGACGTGTTCGCCACCGCTCCCGTCGTCGTGGAGGCCCACTACCGCCAGGAGCTGCTCGCGCCCACCTCGATGGAGGCCCACGCGGTGCTGGTGCGGCCCGACGACGACGGCGGGGTCACCGTGTGGGTGTCCCACCAGGGGCCGCACAAGCTGCGCACCGACCTGGCCGGGGCGTTCGACCTCGAGGAGCGCCTGGTCCGGGTCGTCGTCCCGGACGTCGGCGGGGCGTTCGGCGCGAAGAGCCAGACCTATCCCGAGTACGTGGTCGCGACGGCTCTCGCCCGGCGGCTGAGACGCCCGGTGCGGTGGCTGGAGGACCGGCGGGAGGCTCTGGTGTCGGGGCCGCACGGGCGCGGCCAGCACCAGACGGCCCGCCTCGCCGCGGACGCCGACGGGCGGCTGCTCGCCTACGACCTGGACGTGGTCGCCGACGTCGGCGGCTACCCGCAGACGGGCGCCGCGATCCCGCCGATCACCGCGCTCACCGCGTGCGGCTGCTACGCCCTGGACCGGGCCCATGTCCGCGTCCGCACGGTCACCACCACGACCAGCCCGACCTCGGCCTACCGCGGGGCCGGCCGGCCCGAGGCGGCCTACGCCCTCGAGCGCACGGTCGACCTGCTGGCGCGGCGGCTCGGCCTCGACCCGGCCGAGCTGCGGCGGCGCAACCTGCTGCCCGCCGACGCCTTCCCGTACGAGACCCCCACGGGCGCCACCTACGACAGCGGCGACTACCCCCGCGCCTTCGAGCTGCTGCTGGACCGCCTCGACCATGCCGGCGCACGCGCCGAGCAGGCCCGGCGCCGGGCGGCCGGGGACCGACGACTGCTGGGGATCGGGCTGTGCTGCTACGTCGAGCGCTCCGGCGGGCAGGCCTTCAGCCCCGAGTTCGGCGCCGTGGAGGCCCTGCCCGGCGGCGGGTTCGTCGCCTGGTCGGGCTCGACGTCGACGGGCCAGTCCCACGCGACGGTGTTCCCCCAGGTGGTGGCCACGGTGCTCGACGTCGACGTGGCCCGGGTGCGGCTGGTGCAGGCCGACACCCGGGAGGTCGCGCAGGGCGGGGTCAGCGCGGGTTCGCGGTCGCTGCAGGTCGGCGGCGGCGCGCTCTGGCGGGCCGCGGAGGGCCTCGTCCGGCGGGCCCGGGAGCGGGCCGCGGAGCTGTGGGGCGTGCCGGTCGAGGCGGTCCGGCACGCCGCGGGCGCGGTCGTCGAGGTGGACGCTCCCCAGCGCCGGCTGACGTTCGGGGAGCTCGCGGCCCGGACGGGGCCGCTGCGGGCCGAGGACGTGTTCGCGCCGCCGCAGGCGTTCCCGTTCGGCTGCTACGGGGTCGTCGTCGAGGTCGACCCCACGCTCGGCACGGTGTCGGTGACACGCCTGGTGGCCGTCGACGACTACGGGGTCGTCGTGAACCCGGCGGTCGTCGAGGGGCAGACCCTCGGGTCGATCGCCCAGGGTCTCGGGCAGGCCCTCTACGAGGCGTTCCGGTACGGCGAGGACGGCCAGCCCGTCGCGCGGACCCTGCTGGACTACCTCCTGCCGACCGCGGCGGAGATGCCCGACGCCGAGCTGCACGAGACCGAGAGCCCCAACCCCAACCAGCCCTTCGGCGCCAAGGGGGCCGGGGAGGCCGGCTGCATCGGGGTCCCGCCGGCGGTGCTCAACGCGGTCGCCGACGCCCTGGACCTCGACGAGCCCGACCGCCTCCAGCTCCCCGCCACCCCCGACCAGGTCTGGGCCCTGCTGCAGGAGCGGCTCGAGCGCGCGGGCTGACGAGTTGCCAGGCTGGGCGGGGACATGTCCGGCGCTCGGGCCGAGGGTCAGAGCGCCTTGGCTCCCAGGGCGATGTCGAACCCGGCGCCACTGCGGGCGAGGCCCACCAGGAGGACGCCGGCCCACTCGAGGACCGGGGCCATCTCGAGCCCGCCGGCGTCGAGGGGCCGCATGTCCAGGCTCTGCAGGAATGTCGCGACGCGTGCCTTCGCCTCGGCGCTGTCGCCGGCGAAGAACACGTCCACGGGCTCGTCCCGGGCGAGGACGCCGTGGAGGATCGAGTTGAACGCCTTCACGACGTGGGTGCCCTCGGGGGCGGCGGCGGTCATCTGCTTGGACACCGAGTCGCCCGCGGCGGTCGCGCCTCGGCCCGCAGCCGGGTCCTTGACGCCGAGACCCTCGCCACCGCCGCCTTCATCGCGGCCGTCCTCGTCAACCACGCGATCCTCGCGGCCGAGGCCACGCCCGGCGCCCCCTGAGCCGAGACCGAACGGGTTCCGGTGCCGGTCCAGCGGGCCGATCAGCTGAGCCGGCGGGGGGACTTGAACCCCCAACCGCCCGATTACAAGTCGGGTGCGCTACCAGTTGCGCCACGCCGGCGGCCGGCCCAGGGGCCGGGGGCAGTCTGCCAGTCACGTGCTGACCGGCAGGTGCCGCACGGCCCGGCGGCCGCGGCGCCACAGCGGCTGGTCGGCGCAGCGTCCGATCGGCGCAGCGGCTGGCTAGCCTGGCCGTCCAGGTCCGACGCGGTCCGGCCGGCTGAGGGGACACCGTGATGGGGCACTCGACGCGTCCGACGCGACGTCCCGGCGGCCCGCGGTGACCACCGGCGGCCCGGCTCCGGACGGGACGGCACCGAACGGCGGGGACGGCGACTCCGACACCGCCGACAACGTCGCCCTCGGCCTGCCGCCCCCGGATGTGCTGCACGCCTACGAGCAGGTGTCGCCCGGCCTGGCCGACCGGATCCTGCGCCTGGCCGAGACCGAGGCGCAGTACCGCCGCGACGCCGAGGAGGCGGCCAGTGCCGCCAACCCCACCGACCGGATCGCCCAGCTCGCCGCGCTCGTGGTGGTCGTCCTCTTCCTCGTCGCGTCGGTGTACCTGATCACCGGCGGTCATCCGGTCGCGGGCTGCATCCTCGGGATCGTCGACCTGGTCGCACTGATCAGCGTGTTCGCGACCGCCGGCCGCCGCGGCGGCGCCAAACCCGGGGCGC
>CAXSIB010000413.1:0-3309 GCA_964237095.1 uncultured Actinomycetales bacterium | reverse complement strand
CACCCGGGCGGCGTCCGGCACCCCGGTGATCGACCCCTCGGTGGCCGCGTCGGTGTCCGCCTCGCGCGGCGTCCGCGGTCCGGTCGCGGGCGCGGGCGCGGGCGCGGCGAGATCGTCGGGGAGACCGTCGGGGAGACCGCCGCCGAGGACGGCGTCGGGGCCGTGGCGGCGGCCGAGGGCCTCGCGGAAGGCGGTGCCGCCACCGCCGACCCAGGCCGACGCGTCGGCGACCGCGTCGGCGACCGCCTCGGGTGCGGTCAGCCCGCGGGCGAGCGCGGCGGCCGCGGAGGCGGCGAACCGGTCGCCCGCACCCGACGGGTCCCCGCCGCTGACGGGGGCGGCGGGCACCGTCGACACGGTCACGCCGGGCCCCGCGGGGTCCCGGACCGCGACGAACGCCCCGCGGGCGCCGGTCGTGACCGCGACGGCGGTGGCCCCCCAGGCACCCGTGAGGACCTGCGCGAGGACGTCGGCGGGCGCATCGTCCGCGGTGAGGCCGTCGGTGGCCAGCGGCCCGGTGGCGAGCCGGCCGGCGGCGAGGCGGGCCTCGGCGAGATTCGGGGTCACGAGGGCGAGGCCGGCCACGGGCGCGCCGCCCCGGGGGTGCGGGTCCCACACCACCGGCACCCGGCCGGCGACCTCGGTGATCAGCGCGCGCAGCCCGTCGTCGTGGGTGACGCCGGCGCCGTAGTCGGACACGAGCACGACGTCGGCGGCCGCGAGCTCGCGGGCCACCTCCTCGAGGTCCGTCTCCAGGGGGCGGCCGGTGCCGCCGGTGTCGAAGCGCAGCAGCTGGTGGTCCCGCGACCACACCCGGGTCTTGGTGCGGGTCGGGCCCTCGTGGCGGAGCGGGACGACGGAGACCCGGCGCCGCAGGGCACCGAGCAGGCGGAGCCCGGCGTCGTCGTCGGCGATCGGGGCCACCAGCGTCACGGCCATCCCGGACGAGGCGGCGGCGAGAGCGGTCAGGCCGGCGCCGCCGGGGGTCTCCCGGACCTCGCCGACCTCGACGACGGGCACCGGGGCGTCCGGGGCGAGCCGGTCGCTGCGTCCGAGGACGTCGCGGTCGAGCACCACGTCGCCGAGCACGACGATCCGCGGCCGCGACGGCTCGGCCCGGGCGCCGGTGCTGTCCCGGGTGACGAGGTCGGCCGACGCCCCCGATGCCCCCGACGCCCCCGCGGCCACCCGCGTCCCGATGTCCTGGCTCGTCGCCATCGCCCTCCCCGCCACTGCCCCACCGCTGCCCAGTCACCGCCGAGTCGCGGCACGCCGTCCCGTTGCGGCGTGGTGACCGCCTCCCACTGTCCCCGATGCCGACGCCGCCTGCCTTCCGGTCCCCTCACGTCCACCGGGAGCGCCGCCACAATGCGGGCGTGGGCGTCGTGGGGCTGGTGTGCGCGGTGCTGGCGGCCCTCGCCTACGGCGCCGGGTCGGTGGCGCAGTCGGCCGGGGTCCGCGACCCCGGGGCCGGGGCGGGGGTCGCGCGCCTCGTCCGGAGCCCGCTGTACCTGCTCGGGCTCGGGTTGGACGGCCTGGGCTTCGCGGGCTCCCTCGTCGCGCTGCGGGCGCTGCCGGTGTTCGCGGTCCAGTCGGTCCTCGCGACCTCCCTGGCCGTCACGGTCGTGCTGGCACGGGTGTCCCTGCACGCGTCGCTCCGCCGGACGGACGCCGCGGCTGTCGTGGTCGCCGCGGTCGCCTGCGCGGTGACGGCGAGCGCGGCCGGTACGGGCCCGGCGCGCCCCCCCGCGACCGGTTTCGTGGTCGGGTCGGCCGTGGGGGCCGGGTTGCTCCTCCTGGCCGGACTGGTGATCGTGGTGCGGCACGGCCCGTCGTGGCTGCTGGCGGCGGTGTCCGGGGTCGCGTTCAGCGTGCAGGTGCTCGCGGCGCGGGGCCTGTCGCTCGCCGGGATCTCGGTGCACCATCCGCTGCACGCACTGGGGGCCCTGGCCGCGGAGCCGCTCGCCTGGACCCTCGTCGTCGCCGGGGTGACGGGGATCGTGCTGTACGGGCTCGCCCTCGAGAGCGGCGGGGTCGCCGCCGCCACCGCGATCCTCTGGGTGGTCGAGATCGTCGTGCCCACCGTCTGCGGGATCGCCTTCCTCGGCGACACCGTCCGCCCCGGCTGGGCCGCCGGCCTCGTGGTCGCCCTCGTCGCGGCCATCACCGCCGCGATCGTTCTGGCCCGGTCGCCGGCGCAGGTGTAGTGGCCGGCCGAGTCGCCGAGTCGCCGGGTCGCCGGTGGGGCGGTCAGAACGGAGGCGGCTCGGCGTCCTCGGGATCGCCGCGGCTCGGCTGGGAGTCGGTGCGCGGCGACGGGTCTTCGTGGCAACCAGCGCCACCCTCGTCGTCGGGTTCTTCGGCCCGGTGGAGTGCGGTGGCGCGGCGGAGCTCAGCGGTCACCGCGCGGGACCACTGCCCGACCCGATCGGCCATGGTCTCGGGTTCGCGGACGCCGGACCTGTCCGCCGGGTCGATCGCGGACGGACCGAGCGAGCCGCGCGAGAGGCAGGACAGGCCGGTCGCCACCAGTCGGGACGTCGACGTTCCCGTGGTCGGGAGCAGAGCCGCCGGCGGCGGAGCCGGCCATGGTCGGGATGCCTGGACTCGGGCGGGTGGCGCCATGCGGTCCTCGGGGCGGCGGTCGGCCACCGGTCGGGTGGACGGGTGTCCGCGCGGGGTGACCCAGGTCACGGCTCCGTCGGGGGCGATGATCACCGACCAGGGTCGGAACGGATCGGGCGCTCCACCGGGTCCGGCGGGTCCGGTGGGTCCGCCGGGTCTGCCGGTTTCGGTGGGTCCGGCCGGACGACCGGGCCCTGTCGGGTGGCCGTGCCTCGCCGAGTGGCAGCCGCGGCACACCGCGTGGAGGTTCGCGGCCGCGGTCTCGCCGCCGTCGGCCCAGGTGGTCGCGTGGTCGAGGTCCCGCGCGGTGTGGGCGCACCCGGGCCGGGTGCAGCGGCCGCCGTCGCGGGCCAGCACGTGGTCGGTGATCGCCGCCGTCGCCGGGTAGGAGGTGCGGCCGACATCCAGCACGGACCCGGAGACCGGGTCGGTGAGGAGCCGGTGCCACGTGCTGCCCTCCCGGCCGGCGAGACGGCGCGCGTGGCGTGCGGTGATGGGACCCCAGCTCGCCAGGTCGCCAGGGTGGTCGGACACCCCGAGCAGGGTCTCCGCGGACACCGTGACGAGGACCCGGCCCGACTGCCGCGGTCCGGTCCGCCGCCGCGCAGGGGAACCGGGCCGGGTGCCGCTGCCGGCGGGGGCGAGCCCGAAGGCCATGCCGACCGCCTCGGCGACCGCCGCACG
>CAXSIB010000412.1:0-3310 GCA_964237095.1 uncultured Actinomycetales bacterium | reverse complement strand
TCGAGGGACGGCGGGTGACGGCCGGGTTCGTCCCGCCGGCCGGCGACATCGACGCCCTCGTGCGACGGGTGGCCGACCTGGCCGGCGACGCGCGCCCCCCGTGGACCACCGACCGGCTCCCCGCCGTCGACGCGGCGGCCCGGGGGGTCGCGCTGCCCGCCGAGCCCTCGGCGACCGGCGTGCTCTACCTGCCCTTCGGCGGCCGCCACCACGGATACGCGCTGTGGCTGCGCGGGGAGGAGATCCGCCGGCGCACCTGGGCCCGGGCCGCGCACGTCCCACCGGCCGCCGCGCCGAGTGCCTCCCCGGGGTTCGCCGTCGGCGACGACGAGCTCGTCCGCGGGACGAGCCGGCCGTGGACGGTGCCCGAGCGGGCTGCCGCGGACTCCTTCGCCCGAGCCCTGCCGGGGCTCCTGCTCAACCGGGCGCAGCGGGTGCTGATCGAGCAGGAGCTGGCGGCCGGGGCCGAGCGGCTCACCGCCGCCGAGGACCGCGGCCGCCTCGAGCACCAGCTCCAGCAGCACCAGCGGATGGAGAGCCTCGGCCAGCTCGCCGGCGGGGTCGCCCACGACTTCAACAACCTGCTCGCGGTCATCCTCAACTACGCCGAGTTCGTCGGCGACGAGGTCGACACCGAGGCCCGGGAGGCCGGCGGGGACCGGTGGCACGCCGTCCAGGAGGACGTCGAGCAGATCAAGGCGGCGACCGGCCGCGCCGCCGACCTGACCCGCCAGCTGCTGGCGTTCGCCCGGCGGGAGGTCGTGCGCCCCCGGCCTCTCAACCTCAACCACGTCGTCCGCGGCCTCGAGCACCTGCTGCGGCGCACGATCGGCGAGCGGGTCGAGCTGCGGACGGTGCTGGCCGACCACCTCGACCTGATCCTGGCCGACCCGGGGCAGGTCGAGCAGATCCTGGTGAACCTGGCGGTCAACGCCCGGGACGCGATGCCCGGCGGCGGCACACTCACCATCGAGACCGCCGACGTCGACGTCACCGAGGGTCCCGGCGGCGCGGTGACGATGCCCGGGACCCCGCCTGAGCGGTACGTACGGCTGCGGGTGCGCGACACCGGCACCGGGATCCCGCCGGAGATCATCGACCGCGTCTTCGAGCCGTTCTTCACGACCAAGGCCACCGGGGACGGCACCGGGCTCGGTGTGGCGACGATCCACGGGATCGTCCGCCAGGTCGGCGGGATCATCGAGATCGGCTCCGAGCCCGGCCGCGGGACGGTGTTCACGATGGTGTTCCCCGCGACGGACCTGCTCCCGGCCGCCGTCGACCGGCCGGCCGAGGCGCGGACCGGCGTGGGCGGGGAGACCGTCCTGGTCGTCGAGGACGGTGACGACCTGCGGGAGGTCACCCGGCGCCTGCTCGCCCGCGCCGGGTACCAGGTGCTCACCGCGTCCAACGGCTACGAGGCCATCGAGGCCGCGCGGCGCCACCGCGGCCCCGTCCACCTCCTGCTGACGGACATGATCATGCCGTTCATGACGGGCGACCAGGTGGCGAGCCGGATCCGCGAGACCCACCCGGAGGTGCGGGTCCTCTTCATGTCCGGCTACGCCCAGCCCGTCCTGGCGGCGGGCGGCAGCCTCACCCCCGACCATCCGCTGCTCGACAAGCCGTTCACCCGGTCCGCGCTGCTCATCAAGGTGCTCGAGGTGCTGGACCAGCCGGTCCTGCTCGCTCGCGGCTGATCCCCCGGGACCCGTTCCGTCACCAGGGCGCGGTCGCCGCGGCCACGACCTCCTCGACACCGATCTCCAGCAGGCCCGGGTCCGCCGCCGGGCCGTAGGGCTCACCGCGCCGGCCCTTCCAGAGCACGCGGTGGCGCGGGTCGCCCGGCGGCGGCCCCCACCAGGCCGGCGGGGTGGGCCCGAAGAGCGTCACGGCCCGGCGGCGCAGGACGGTCGCCAGGTGCGCCACGCCGCTGTCCACACTGAGGACCAGCCCGGCGTGGGCGAGGAGGCGGGCCAGCTCCAGGATCGTCGTGCCCGACCGGTCCGCCGCGGCCGGCAGCGCGGCCAGCTCCCGCGCCCGGGTCACCAGCGACCCCTCGGCGACGCTCCCGGTGAACACGACCGTCCGGCCGAGGTCGGTGAGCGCCCGGGCGACCGCCGCCCACCGCTCCACCGGCCAGTGCCGGGTGCCCGAGCCCGAGCCCAGGTGGACGACGGTGTCCCCGGTGTCCACCGGGGTCGTCGGCTCCCCGACGTCGAGGAACAGGTCGGTGCGGTCGGGGTGGATGCCGTACGGGCCGAGGAGGCGCTCCCAGCGGGCCAGGACGTGGTGGTCCTCGTCGTAGACGGGGAGGTCGGCCGTCGCGGGGACGTCGGGGTGGCGGTACGCGATGTGCACCCGCGGCCGGCGGGCGGCGGCGCGCCGGTTGATCTCGTCCTCGGGCATCTTCAGGACGACGACGACGTCCGGGACGGCCGGGTCGGTGAAGACCGCCTCGAGGACGGCGGCCTCGGTGCCGCGGTGGCGCGACGGGTCGAGCAGCGGCGCCCCGGCGTCGTGCTCGGTGACGAAGCGGTCGACGACCCCGACGCGCTCCGCCAGCGGGACCAGCGCGGACGGGCAGGTCGTGACGAACTCATGGCCGGGGAAGGCCCGGCGGAGCGCCCGCAGCGCGGGGATCCCCATGACGAGGTCGCCGAGCCCGGTGGGGCGGATCACCAGCAGGACCGGGCGGCCGTGATCCGGGACGTGTTCCGGGACGGGGTCCAGGACGGGGTCTAGGACGGGAGCACCCCGCACGGCACCGGCCGGACCCGCGTGCCGGGTCCGGCCGGATCGGTGGTGCCGCCCACGTCAGCCCTTCTTGGCCACGGCGCCGGGGACGGGGGCCGGCGCCTTCGGCGCCTTCTCCTTCTTCGGCTTGCGGGTCTCGCGGTTGCCCTTGTCCTTGCCGGCCATGCGCACCTCTCCCTCTCCGGGATCCGGGACGCGCGCCTGGACCGGCGCGGGCAGCCCGGGGTCCCGCGCCCACGGTAGGACCTCCGCACCCGGCCCTGGGCAGATTCTCAGGCGGTCGGCCCAGGATGGGGACGACCGGCCACCACCGACCACGACCACCACCAGAACCGACCGCGACCGACCGAGACGGGGCACCGATGGCAGCGACGACGAGGCGGACGTTCACCGGCCTGGCGGGCCTGGCCGTGCTCGGCGGCGCCGGGTGCTCCACGGGCGGGGCGAGCGCGGCCGCCGAGGCCACCGCCACCGCCACCGCCACCGACGAATCGGTCGCCGCCCCGGTGTCGGCCACCCCCGCCGCCACCGCCGCCCCTGGTGCGCCGGCGTC
>CAXSIB010000411.1:0-3319 GCA_964237095.1 uncultured Actinomycetales bacterium | reverse complement strand
GACGCCCTGGCGGTCCTGTCGCCGGCGCCGGAACCGGCCACCGGGACCAGCGCCGTCGCCGCGCCGGCGGGCGGGCGGTCCGCACTCGGGCTGCCGACCGACACCCGGTCCGGTGGCGACCCCGCCACGGTCCGGGCCAGCATCGGCATCGCGCACACCGCGACCGAGACGCCCGGGTCTGCGGTCGGGGCGGCGGGGGAGGAGCTGCTCCGGCGGGCCGACCTGGCGATGTACGTCGCGAAGACGACCGGCTGCGGGGTCAGCGTCTACGACCGGGCCCTCGACCTGGCCCAGCACGAACGATCGGTGCTGCTCGACGAGCTCCGGGTGGCCCTGGCGCCCTGGGAACCCGGCAACGGACCGGCCGCCGCGGACCCCACCGCCCAGATCGTCGCGTACTACCAACCCCAGCTGGACGTCCGGACCGGCGCCGTCGTCGGGGTCGAGGCCCTGGTCCGCTGGCAGCACCCGCGCCTCGGGCTGCTCGCCCCCGGCGCGTTCCTCGACCTCGCCGAGCAGCACGGCCTGATGGCGGCGGTGACGGCCTGCATGCTGGAGACGGCGGTCGAGCAGGTGGTCCGCTGGCGCGCCGACGGCCGCCGGCTGCGGGTCTCGGTGAACCTGTCGACGAGCTCCCTGCTCTCCCCGGATCTCCTGCCCCGCCTCGACGACGTCCTCACCCGCACCGGCCTGCTGCCGGCGGCGCTGGTGCTGGAGATCACCGAGACGACGCTCATGACCGAGCCGGGGGTGGCGCTGGAGATGACGCGGTCCATCACGGCCCGCGGGGTCGGCCTCAGCATCGACGACTACGGGACCGGGTACTCGTCGCTCGCCTACCTCAACGACCTGCCCGCGACCGAGATCAAGCTGGACCAGTCGTTCACCGGCCGCCTCGTGGGCGACCACCGCACGGTGGCCATCGTGACCGCCACCATCGACCTGGCCCACCGCCTCGGCTTCGAGGTCGTCGCCGAGGGGGTCGAGGACGCGGCGGCGCTGCAGCTGCTGGCCGAGCTCGGGTGCGACACCACGCAGGGCTACCTGCACAGCCGGCCGCTGCCGCCCCGGGCGTTCACCCGGTGGCTGGCCGAGACGGGAGCCGCTGACCTCCTCCTCAGGGCACGGGCCGGGTCGCCGTGACCGCGGAGACACGCAGGAAGTCCAGCTTGGCCGCGGCCGCGGACCCCGACGCCGCGGTGTAGGCCACGATCCTCAGGTCGGTCCCCGCGACGGTGAACACGTCGCAGTCGAGCTCGACGTCACCGACGACCTCGTGGTGCACCACCTTCTGCTCCGACCGGCGCTCGCCCACCGCGCCGCTGTCCCAGAGCGTCCGGAACGGTGCGCTCGACCCCAGGAGCTCCTCGACCAGGGCCCGCACCCCGCGGTCACCGGGATACCGCCCGTGGACGCGGCGGAGGTCGGCCACGAGCGACGCCTCGAAGCCGTCGCCACCGCCGGCGAAGCTGACCTGCCGCGTCCTCCGGGCGTCCAGTCCGGTCCCGGCGAAGTGGGCGCGCACGAGGTTCGGCCGCCCCGCGACGGGCCCGACGGGCTCCCCGAGCAGCGCCGCCCACAGCGGGCTCCACGTGAGCAGGTCCCACGAGGCCGCGAACACCGCCAGCGGGATCTCCCCGAGGCGGGCCACCAGGCGCGCCACCCCGGGCGGGATGTGGGTGGGCACCTCGTCCGGCGACGGCGGGAGCAGCCCGGCGACCACGAACAGGTGGTCCCGCTCGCCGTCGCTGAGCTGCAGCGCCCGGGCGAGGGCGGCCGCGACCTGGTTCGACGGCCGCCGGGCGCGGCCCTGCTCCAGACGCACGACGTAGTCGACGCTCAGCCCGGCCAGGGCGGCGAGCTCCTCGCGCCGCAGTCCCGCCGCGCGCCGGGAGTCCCCGCCGCGGAGTCCCACGTCGGCCGGGGAGCGGCGGTCGCGCCAGGCGCGCAGCAGCGCGCCGAGGTCGCCGTGCGGGTCCGCCATCGGTCCATCCTCCCGAGGACGCGGGTCCGGTGGGGGCGGCCCGGGTGGTACTGCCGGTCCGTACGCCCGGCCGGGCCAGGACGGGCGGCGCCCGCCGCCGCAGACTCGGGGCATGACCACGACACTGATCACCGGAGCCAACAAGGGTCTCGGCCGCGAGACCGCCCGCCGCCTCATCGAGGCCGGGCACACCGTCTGGATGGGGGCCCGCGACGAGGTGCGCGGCCGGGAGGCGGCCGACGCCCTCGGCGGCCGGTTCGTCGCCCTCGACGTGACCGACGACGCGTCCGTCGCCGCGGCCGCCGCGACGATCGCCGCCGCGGGCGGCCTCGACGTCCTCGTCAACAACGCCGGGATCGTCGGGACCCACAGCCAGGCCGAGGAGCTGACCGCCGCGGACGCCCTCGCCGTCTACGACACGAACGTCGTGAGCATCGTCCGCCTGACGAGCGCGTTCGTCCCCCTGCTCCGCGCGTCGGACGCCCCGACGATCGTCAACGTCACCAGCGGTCTGGGATCGTTCGCCACGGTGAGCGACCCCGGGCGGATCGAGGCGACCATCGTCGCGCCGCTCTACACGTCGTCGAAGTCGGCCGTGACGATGCTCACGGTCCAGTACGCGAAGGCGTTCCCGGAGATGCGCATCAACGCGGCCGACCCCGGGTACACCGCGACCGACCTCAACGGCAACAGCGGGACGCAGACCGTGGCGGAGGGGACGGACGCGATCGTCGAGCTGGCCACCCGCGGCGGCGAGGGCCCGACCGGCACGTTGGTCGACCGCTCGGGTGTCGCCGCCTTCTGAGCTCCGGGCCGGGAGCACGGGTGGACGGCCGGTGCCCGCCGCGGGGCACCGGCCCCGGTACCGTCGCCGCTGATGTCGACTCTCCAGGGATAGGCCGGCCGGCCGCGCACCCCGGTGCGCGGTCTCCGACCCGACCCGTCCACCGGGTCCGCGTCGGCTGAGCCTGCGCCGGCTGGTCCCGCGCCGGCCGAGCCGCGCGCCCCGGTCCCGTCCCTGGAGCCGTCATGACCCGCCCGACCCGGGCGGTGGGCTACCGCGCCGTCCTCCGCCTCCCCGGAGTGCGCCGCGCGTTCCCCGCCGCCGTCCTCGGCCGCCTGTCCTACGCGACCGTGTCCTTGTCCCTGCTGCTGGTCGTCGAGCGGGCGACCGGCTCGTTCGCCGCCGCGGGCGCCGCTCTCGGCGCCTACGCGGTGACCGGCCTCGTGATGCCGGTCAAGGCCCGCCTGATCGACCGGTTCGGCCAGCGGGCCGTCCTGCCGCTGCTCTCGTCGGGCTTCGCGGTCGCCCTCGCCGCGATCGCGGCCGCCGCC
>CAXSIB010000410.1:0-3321 GCA_964237095.1 uncultured Actinomycetales bacterium | reverse complement strand
AGAGGACCAGCCACACGCGGGCCGCCCCCGCGGTGGCCCGGAACGCCGCTCCGACCTCGAGCCCGCGCGCGTGCGCGTCGAGGGTGGTGGGGGCCGCGAGCCCGGCCGCCAGGGAGCCCGGCCAGACGGTGCGGGGCAGCGGCCGGTCCCCGGCCGCCTTCAGGCGCAGGTCGACCCGGGCCGCCGCGAGGTCGTAGGGCAGGACGGTCTGCGGGGCGACGACGATCACGACGTCGCCCGGGGCGCGCAGGGTCTCGATCTTCGCGACCGCGGTGGACCACTGCTCGCGGGCACACGCCCCACCCACGCACGGCAGCGTGCTGACGGCGCCGATCCCGATCAGCAGGCTCCCCAGCAGCGCCCCGGTGGCCGCGACGGCGGCCGCGCTGTAGCCGTTGCGCCACTCGACGAACCCGAGCCAGCCCGACGCGGGCCCCCCCGAGCGGTACAGCTCCACGGTGGCGAGCAGGACCACGCCCGGGGCCGCGGCGACGAGGTTGCGGCCGGCGGCGTCCCCGACCCCCGAGAGGGTCAGCACCTCCGCGACGGCGAGGGGCGCGAGCAGCAGCAGGAGGGGGAACCCCAACACGAAGGTGCCCGTGCTCCGGCCCGTGACCCGGATCATCCGCGCGAGGTGCAGCAGGGCGAGGGCGATCAGCAGGAGCAGGGCCAGCGTCGCCAGCCGGGACAGGGCCCGGCCCGGCTGGGCCGGCGCCGCCCCGGGCGCCACGCCGCCGGCCAGCAGCGACACGCTCCCGCCGACCGAGCTGTCCTCCCCCGGCGTGCCCAGCCACTGGGTGCGTGCGGTCGACGTGTCGAGCGTGGCGTGCAGGAGCACCGCGGCCACCGCGACCGCGAGCACGGCGGCGAGCGCGAGCTGCCGGACCGGGAGCCGGCGGCGGGGCAGCAGGGTGAGCCCGACCAGCGCCGCGGCGACGACGACCGCCGCGGAGACGTGGGTCGCGGCCGCCACCCCGCCGGCGACCCCCGCGAGCACCGCGGTCGACCAGTGCCGGGCCGTGACGACCCGCAGCAGCAGGTCGACGGCGGCCGCGACCGCGAACACCGTCACCGCGTACGGGCCGACCTCGGCGGCGGTGGCCCCGAGGAACTGGTGGCAGGCCGCGAGCAGGGCCGCCGCCGCCCCCATCGACGCCGGCCGGGCCACCGACGGCAGCCGCCAGTCGTCGACCACCAGCGAGCCGAGGCGGCGGGCGGCCGAGCCGAGCAGGAGGACGGTCAGCAGGCCGAGGACGTACCCGGGGGCCCGGACGACCTCCGGGACGCTGCTGTGCAGCGCGAGGGGCCGGGCCAGCAGCTGGGACACCGCGGTCGCGAGGTCGTCGTTCCGCACGGCCGCGGCGAAGGTCGCGTGGGGGCTCCGGGCCGACCGGAAGGCGAGGGCCTCGGTCAGCCAGAGACTCCGCGGGGACTGGATCGCGACGAGGAACAGGAACAGGGCCCCGGCGGCGAGCGGTCGCAGCGCGGGCAGGATGCGCAGCGGCCGAAGGACGGGGACCGGCGGCCGCGCCGGGGTCTCCGACGCCGGGCCGGCCGCTTCGACCACCCGGCCGGCCACCGGACCGGGCCCGGCCGCGACGGCCGTCGCGCCGCTCACGCGGTCCGCCCGGCGAACAGCAGGACGTCGACCCCGCGGAGGTCCTTGCGGGTCGGCGCCCCGTACCGCTCGGTCAGGTCGGTGATGATCGCCGACACCGCGGTGGCCCGGTCGGACTGCGCGACGTGGCTGAGCACCAGCCACACCCGGGTCGGGTGCGCCGCGGTCACGGTGGGGACCAGGGCGGGCTGCACGCGCGGGCCCGCCGGGTCGTAGGGACCCGGCTTCGGCCACACGAGGTCACCGGCGATCGCCCGGCGGCGGGCGGCGGGGAGCTGGTCGATCGCCTCCAGGTACGGCCGGACGGTGGCCGGCAGGAAGACGACGACCACGTCGCCGGGGCGGCCCCGGCCGGAGATCCGGTCCGCGACCGCCGACCAGTTCTCCCGGACGCAGGCGTCGTGGGTGCACCGCGACGACCCGACGACCCCGAGCCCGACCAGCCCGGCCCCGGCCAGCAGCCCCAGGGTGGCCGCGCCCGCCGTGACCTTCTCCCACGCCGAGCGCGGGACCCACGGCCCCGGCCGGGTGCCGTCCGCGGGGACCGGGCGCAGGTCGGGGGTCAGCCGCCGCGCGACGGCCGTGCCGACGAGCAGGACGACACCGGGCACGCACACGATGAGGTAGCGGCTGAAGAACACCGGGGCGACGAAACCGACCCCGAGCGCGATCAGGAAGGGCACCAGGACGAGGGCGAGCGGCAGCGCGGCGACGAAGGTGGCCGTCGACCGGCCCGTGGACCGGGCGCACCGGACGAGCTCCACCACCGCGCAGACGACCAGGCCCGCCAGCACCAGCACGGCGGCCTGCGCGACGAGGACCCCGACCGTCCCGGCCTGCTGGCCGCCCGCGTCGCCGCCGGCGATCACCGCGAGGGCGCTGGTGAAGCGGCCGGTCGTCGGGGACCCGACCCAGGCGGTGTTCCCGGAGCTGGTCGCGACGTACAGCGCGATGGGGGCGACGAGCACCGCGAGCGGGACGAGGCCGAGCACGAGCAGCCGCCGGGGCACGCGGGTGCGCGGCAGGGCGAGCGCGACGGCGACGAGGGACCCGACCCACGGGAGGAGGGCGAAGAAGTGCGCGTACGCGGCGAGCCCGGCCAGGACGCCCCAGGTGATCGCGGTGGCGGCGCGGGGCCGCGCCAGCAGCCGCAGCAGCGCCGACAGCGAGGCGGTGACGAGCAGGACCTCGAGGGAGTAGCCCCGGGCGTCGGCGCCGTAGGCGGCGATCATCCCGTTGGTGCCCGCCGCGACCGCCGCGACCGCCCCGGCCACCGGCGCGAGCGCCCGCCCGGGGTGCGGCAGCAGGAGGAACAGCCGGTGTCCGACGTCGCCGGCGGCGACCACGGTCGCGACCGAGAACAGCAGCGAGGGCAGCCGGAGGGAGGCCGGGCTGGAGACCACCGCCGCCCAGGGCCGCAGCAGGACGTAGTAGAGGACCTGGTTCAGCTCGGGTCCGGTGACCACCTGGACGAACGGCCGGAACGGCGCCCGGACGTAGACGAGGCTGGTCGCCTCGTCCAGCCACAGCGAGACGTGCAGCTGCGGCCACGCCAGCAGGAACACGAGCAGCACCCCGGCGGCGGTGCCGCCGGCCAGCACGAGGTCGTCGCGGGCGGGGTGCCGCAGCCGGGCGCGCAGACCCCGGCCCCGGGACGCCGGCCCACCGGACCCGGTGCCCGGGGACGACCGCGGGCCCGACCG
>CAXSIB010000409.1:0-3337 GCA_964237095.1 uncultured Actinomycetales bacterium | reverse complement strand
ACGCCGACGTCCACACCCTCAAGGGCGCCAGCTACCGGCTCAAACACCTCACCGATCAGACCCTGCCCAGCGTCCGGGCCGAGCAGGCACACTAGCCATCACGAACGTGGTCCACTTTTGGACGAGCGAAACCGGTCCCACATTCGGAGAGCGTCGACACGGGGGTCCACCCGGAGGGGGCGGATCCGGGGCGGCCGTCGACGGCGGACACCGGGACCACCGCCGGCGGCGACGTGCTCGCGGTGAGCCTGGCCGGGTTGGCCCGGTCCCTGCACGACGAAACCGATCGACAGCGGTCACAGGAGACTCCATCTCGACGATGGACACCCGGCGTTTCCCGGGCGCAGTGAGCTCACCGTCTGAACCGCTGCCCCCACTGTCCCCCACCCCGACGTCCCGGACACCACCTGAGCAGTTCACCCGCTATCAGCCAGCCCGGTGACCGGCTCTGGCCTGGTGATCACTCCCCCTCCGCGGCCCGCGGTCTGGTTCACGGTCGACGGCGGTGGGAGCCGGCCACCGCCCGGAGCCGGTCCCGCGGTCCGCGGCAGGAGCTCGGTCCGTAGCGTGACCGGCGTGCCGGGTGGTCGAGGGTCGCGGCTGCGGGTGCTGATCGGCGGGGTCAGCGCTGATGTGCGGGGCGCCCTGGACGGGCACGACGGGTGGATCCTCACCGCGGGAGTCACGTTCTATGCCCTCCTGGCGGCGGTCCCGTCGCTGGTGGTCGCGGTGCGGGTGACCGCGGCGGTCGCCGGCCGCGGGCGGGTGGAGTCCCTCGGGGGAACGTTCGCGCGGACCCTGCCGGCTGCGCAGTCCCCGGCCCCGGTGATCGAGGCGTTCATCGCCCACGCCGCCGGGGTGCACTGGCGGGCGGTGGTGGTCGCCGTCATCCCGGCCACGGTGTGGGGGGAAGGCTTGCGCCGCGGGTTCGGCCGGGTCACCCCGGTCACCGCCGGCTGGACGGCGAGTGCCCCACCCGGGCGGTGGGAGGGCTGGCGCAGCCGGCTCGCGGTGGTGCCGGTGTTGGTGCTGTCCCCGCTGGGGTTGCTCGCGGTCCTCGCGGTGGCCCCGGAGTTGAGTCATCTGGTCGGCGCGGGCGGGGTGGGGACCGGGTCGGTCGGGGCGACCCTGGCGGGGTTTTATCTCGCGTTGAACGTGGACTGGGTCGTGGTGTCGGTGGCGCTGGTCTACCTGTACCGGGCGCTGGGACCGCGGCGGCCGCCGTGGCGGCCGCTGCTGGCCGGTGCGTTTTTCACGGGGGCATTCGTGTCCGGGTTCCTCCAGGGGTTCGTGGTGTTCCTCACGATCCCGGTCCACCTCGGGTCCCCGTTCGGCGGGTTCACCGGGGTCGGTGCCACCATCGCGGTCGCGTTGTGGCTGTGGCTGTTCACCGTGCTGTTCATCCTCGGCTACGCGATCACCCTGTCCCTGGAACGGCGGTGGCGGCCGGCCGTCGACACCCGCCTCACCCGACCCGGCACCTGACGGGCTCATCCCCCGTGAGTGGCGCCCCGCTGATCGGGTGCGGCCGCCCCGGCACCGGACGACCCGAGCGGTGGTGCCCGGCGATGAGGAGGCGGACGGCTTCCTCGTCTGGTCCTGGACCTTGACACCGCGCACCCGAGCATCGACCGCAGCTGGCGTGTCGACCTGCACCCCACCGTGGCCGTTGACACTGCCGCGGTCGGCATCGGCTTCACCGCCGCGGCCGACGTCGCTGATCAGGACGAGCCGTGCTGACCGAATCGTCCGGGCGGCCACCCACCTGGCTTGCGACTGTCACGGCTGGTCCAACGGCGGCTACGCTCCAAACCCCTTCGGGGGCGACGCCAGGCGCTCGGCTGTCGCCTCCGAAGGCTCACCTGCCCGCGACCGGCTGGTTGCCCACCCGTCCCGCCGCTGCGCTGCTACCTCGAAGTGGGGGCAGACGCCGGACCGGGTTGAAAGGTCTGGGAGTCGGCTGCCCGCCCTCCGGAATGCTCACGCATAGCGTTGATCATGTCCTGCGCGTTCACGTTCAGGAGTGGGTGAGGCACGGAACGACGGGACCGGCTGGTGACCCGGGCCGCCGGTACCCGACGCCGGTGCGTCGCGCCGGGTACGGCGACCATGTGTGTGGTGGACGGTGCCAACCGGTTGACCCGACTGCGACGCGCCTGACCCTCTCCTTGTCTCCCGGGAGATGACCCGAGCCCCGAGGTGACCGGCGTTGTCGATCACCGGCCGTGCTGGGACCGGGCACACCCCCAAAGCCCCCACGCCCCCACCGCTGCCGGCAGCGCTTCCGCCCACCGGGGTCCAGCCCGGTCGGGATCTCGCCGCCGCTGCCTCCGCCGGCACCGATGGCCGCCCTCGCCAGTGAGTCCGCGCAGGTATCCGCTCGGGGGCGGAGCCCCGCGGGGGCCGATTCGACCAGCCGGGTCGCCGTCGGGGTTCGGCCACCGGGTCTGCGGCCACACGAACGCGGGCCGGCCCGCGGTTGGTGACCGTTGCGGGTAGCTGTGGGCGTGGGTGACGGGTCGGCCGCCGCCCGGGCCAGGGTGAGGTCGGCAGTGAGTTCGGCAGGACCGTGGGAGGCCGACTCCGTAGGCTTTCCCGGGAGCGCTCACCACACGACGGGTGGGTGCGCCACCTGTTCTACCGGAGCGTGACCCCGAGGGCATCGCTTCGGCTCATCGTCAACGAAGGGGTTGCCCATGACCGCCACCACCGAGCAGGGCCCGGGCGCGAGTGACATCGGCCGGTCCACCATCAAGGTCCGCAAGGTCACCCACTGGCAGCCGAATTTCTCCCTGTCCGGACCGGGCGAGCCGGGCACCTACCTGTTCCAGCTGATCCTCGACCACGGCGCCTCAGAGGTCGTGCTCACCGTCACCGTCGACGACGCGGACAACCTGTTCGACTGGTTGACCGCGAGCCAGGACGTGTACTACGACCTCGAGCGGGAGGTCGTCCTGTTCGGCGCCCGCCAGATCGGGTCCTGACACCGAGCAGCTCCGTCATCGGGTGGTCCACCGGTCCTGCACCGGCGGACCATCGGACCCTCTGGCTGAGGCCCGGTCGAGGTGAAGCTCCTCCCCTTTCCGGTTCCGGTCGTCGGGTCGTCTGGCCGCTCGGACGTCACTGTCGGAGCGGCCGAGTGGCCGAAACCGGAATCGATGGCCGCTCACCGGTCGCGACTGCACCAACGGACTGGTTGATGGCAACATTTCACCCACACAAACACACAGCGGTCGGAGAGGTACAGCGATGAGTACCGCCAGTCACGCCACCACCGACGCCGCGACCACCGACGGTCCGGCGCGGCCGCTGGCCCGGCTGTTCGGGATCGTGTTCC
>CAXSIB010000408.1:0-3347 GCA_964237095.1 uncultured Actinomycetales bacterium | reverse complement strand
CGCATCGAGCCGTGGCTGGCCGTCAGCAGCGGCCCCACGGCGGCGAGGTCGGCCGGCTCGCCGCGCCCGACCGCCGCGGCGCTCTCGCGCAGGACCCGCACGGTCGCGAGCACCCGGTCGTCCTCGGTCACGATGTGGCGGACGCGGCGCCGCAGCTCGTCGCTCGACAGCCGGGCCAGGGCGTCGTCCAGGCCGGCCGCGTCGACGTCGCGCAGCGCCGGCACCCCGAGCTCGGCCACCGCCTGCTCGCAGCTGGCGCGCCGGGCCGCGTACTCCCCGTCGGCGTGGCGGTGCGGGGCGCGGGAGTCCA
Source organism: uncultured Actinomycetales bacterium (assembly GCA_964237095.1). Taxonomy (GTDB): domain Bacteria; phylum Actinomycetota; class Actinomycetes; order CAXTBU01; family CAXTBU01; genus CAXSIB01. Next base: position 3,037 of record CAXSIB010000408.1, on the reverse strand, counting down.
CCACCAGCAGCACCAGGCCGGCGCCGACGAGGTCGAACGGCACCGGGGTCGCCTCCAGCGAGCGGGTGTCGATGAACAGCGCCGCGCCGTCCTCGCCGAGCATCGAGGCCATCTGGTCCATGTACCCCGTGGGGGCGCCGACGAAGTCGTTCTCGGCGCGCTTGGCCGCCAGCGCCAGGTCCAGGGGGCTCGGACCCCCGCCCGCGACAGCGGGGCGCCCGGCGAGGTCGGTCACCGCGACCGCGACCGCGCACTCCAGCGCCGCGGACGACGACAGCCCGGCGCCGGACGGCACGTCGGAGTCGATCCACAGGTCGACCTCGCCGGCCGTGACCGGCTCCTGGCCGGTCCGCAGCGCCCAGACGGTGCCGGCGACGTAGGCGCCCCAGCCGCCGAGGTCGCCGGGCGCGACGGTGGCGGACCGGAAGAAGACGCCGTCGGCCTCGGCCGTCGACACCGCCCGGCTCCCGTCGGCGGTGACCGCGCGGGCCGCGAGGACCGTGCCCTGCGGGAGGGCGAGGGGGAGGACGAAGCCGTCGTTGTAGTCGGTGTGCTCGCCGATCAGGTTGACCCGGCCGGGCGCGAACCACACCCCGGTGGCCCCCGGCCCGAAGGCGGCGGTGAACCCGGCCCGGGCGCCGGCGAGCCGCTCGGCGTCGGTCGGACCCGGCGCGGGGACGGTGGTGTCGGCCGGGTCGGCCGGGTCGGTGGTGTCGGTGGTGTCGGGGTCGCTCACGCGGTCCGCTCCTGCTGGAAGGTCCAGGCGTCCCCGACGATCTCGTCCAGCCCCCGCGTCGGCGCCCAGCCCAGCTCGGCGGCGGCCCGGGAGTTCGACGCCACCAGCACCGGCGGGTCCCCGGCCCGGCGGGGCAGCTCGACCGCGGGCACCGCGGACCCGGTGACCCGGCGGACCGCCTCGAGCATCTCCCGCACCGAGTACCCGTGCCCGCTGCCGAGGTTGATCACGCGGTGCGTCCCGGGGGTGAGGGCGTCCAGCGCCGCCACGTGGGCCTCGGCCAGGTCGAGGATGTGGAGGTAGTCCCGGATCGCGGTGCCGTCGGGCGTCGGGTAGTCCGTCCCGAACACCGACGCCCGCTCGACCGCGCCCGAGGCCACCTTCAGGAGGTTGGGGACGAGGTGGGTCTCCGGGGTGTGCCGTTCGCCGAAGCGGCCGTACGCGCCCGCGACGTTGAAGAAGCGCAGGCTGATCGCGGCGAGGCCGTGGGCGGTCGCCTCGGCGGCGAGGATCCGGTCGACGGTCAGCTTGGACACCCCGTAGGGGTTGACGGGCTCGGCGTGGGAGTCCTCGGTGATCGGGGAGGTCTCCGGCTGGCCGTAGGTGGCCGCCGAGGACGAGAAGACGATGCGGTGCACGTCGTGGTGGCGGGCGGCGTCCACCAGGGCGACCGCGCCGAGCACGTTGTCCTCCCAGTACAGCTCCGGCTTCGCGACGGACTCGGCGACCAGGGACTTGCCCGCGAAGTGCAGGATCGCGTCGTAGCTCGGGTCGAGGTACTGGGCGGCGTCGTGCACCCGGCCCTGGACGAACCGGGCCCCGTCGGGGACGGCGTCGGCGTTGCCGGTGGTCAGGTCGTCGAGGACGACCACCTCGTGCCCCGCCTCGAGCAGGATCGCGGAGCACACCGACCCGATGTACCCGGCACCGCCGGTGACGAGGAGCTTCATGTCGGGCGGACCTCCCGCAGCCGCTGCGCGACCGCCTCGGGGACGACGTCGCTGATGAACGCGCCCATGCCCGACTCCGACCCGGCCAGGTACTTCAGCTTGTCCGCGGACCGCCGGATCGAGAACACCTGCAGGTGCAGGCCCCACGCGTCGCGCCCGGCGTGCACCGGCGCCTGGCGCCACGCGGCGATGTAGGGCAGCGGCGCGTCGTAGAGGGCGTCGAGGCGGTCCAGGACGTCGAGGTAGAGCCCGGCGAAGTCGGCGCGCTGCGCCTCGGACAGGGCCGGGATGTCCGGGACGCTCGCCCGGGGCGCCAGGTGCACCTCGACCGGCCAGCGCCCGGCGGCGGGGACGAACGCGACCCAGTGCGCGCTCTGCGCGACGACCCGCACCCCGGCCGCGAGCTCCGCGGCGAGGAGGTCGGCGTAGAGCACCCGGCCGGTCGCGGCGTGGTGGTCGACGGCGGCGTCGAGCAGGCGCTGGGCGGTGGGCGGCAGGAACGGGTAGCCGTAGATCTGCCCGTGCGGGTGGGTCAGGGTGACCCCGATCTCGACCCCGCGGTTCTCGAAGCAGAAGACGTACTCGACGCCGGGCAGGCCCGACAGCGCGGTCGTCCGGTCCGCCCACGCCTCGAGGATCGTGCGGACCCGACGCGGGGGGAGCTCCCGGAACGACGCCCGGGAGTCGGGGCTGAAGCAGATGACCTCGCACCGCCCGAAGCCGGGCCGCCGGGCGACGAGGCCGCCGTCGAGGTCGCCGCCCGCCCCCTCGTGGAGCCCGCCGTGCCCCGGGCCGTCGGGACCGGCGCCGGGGGCCAGCCCGGTCGAGGCGTCGATCGCGGTCAGGTCCGGCACGGTGCGGGCGAAGGACGGGAAGCGGTTCTCGAAGACGACCACGTCGTAGTCCGGCGCCGGGATCTCGGTCAGGTGCCCCGGGCGGCTGGGCGCGAGCGGGTTGTCCTCGGCCGCCGGCATGAACGTCCGGCTCTGGCGGTGGCTGGCCACCGTCACCCACTCCCGGGTGAGGGGGTCGAGGCGCAGCTGGGAGGCGGCGGCGTGCGGCTCGAGCGGCCGTTCGTCGCGGACCGCGCCCGGGCCGCGGTCGGTCCCGGCGGACACGTCGTCGTAGAACACCAGCTCGCGGCCGTCGGCGAGGACGACGCTGTTCACGAGGACGCCGCCGGCGAGCTCGCGGGGCGCGGTCTCCGTCACGCGGCCGATCGTGTCACGGCCGCCGGTGGCCGTCGCCCGCCCGGCGTCCCCACCGGCCCCGCATCCCCACCGACCCGGGACGCGGTCGTCGCGGGCAGGCGGCGCTGGCAGTATCGGGACGGTGTCCGACCAGCCCACGC
>CAXSIB010000407.1:0-3350 GCA_964237095.1 uncultured Actinomycetales bacterium | reverse complement strand
TCGTCGGCGCGGCGGCGGCGGCGGTCGCGGCGCAGGTGCCGGCGGTCGTGGCGGCAGAGGTGCCGGCAGCGGTCGTGGTCGGGGAGCCGGGGTTCACGTGCCGGGGATCCAGCTGGTGCCGGCGAGGGGCACCCGGGCCATCGCCGCCGCCTCGACCGTGAGCGCGACGAGGTCGTCGGGCTCGAGGTGGTGGACGTCGGACTTCCCGCACGCGCGGGCGAGCATGGTGGTCTCCATCGTCAGGGCCCGCAGGTAGTTCGCGACCCGCTCGGCCGCCGTGACGGGGTCGAGCCGGGCCCCCAGGACCTCGTCCTGGGTGGTGATCCCGACCGGGCAGCGACCGGTGTGGCAGCGGGTGCAGCCGCCCGGGGTGACCCCGAGCGCGGCGTACTCGTCGGTGACGTCGTGGCGGGTGCCGTCGGGCTCCGTCCAGGCCGAGTCGTTGCACCCGAGGGCGACCAGGGCCGCGACGCCGATGGACACCGCGTCCGCGCCGAGGGCGAGGGCCTTCGCGACGTCGGCGCCGGTCCGGATCCCGCCGGAGACGATGAGCCCGACCCGACCCGTGACCTTCAGCGTGGCCAGGGTGTCCGCAGCCAGCCGCACCGCGGCGAGGGTCGGTATCCCGGTGTCCTCGATGAAGACGTCCTGGGTCGCCCCGGTCCCGCCCTGCATGCCGTCGACCACCACGACGTCGGCGCCGGCGGCCACCGAGAGCGCCACGTCGTGGTCGACCCGGGTGGCCCCGACCTTCACGTACACGGGGATCCGGTGCCCGGTGGCCTCCCGCAGCTCCTCGATCTTGATGCGCAGGTCGTCGGGACCGGTCCAGTCCGGGTGCCGGCTGGCCGACCGCTGGTCGATGCCCTCCGGGAGGTCCCGCATGGCCGCGACGCGCGGGTTGACCTTCTGTCCCAGCAGCATCCCGCCCCCGCCGGGCTTGGCGCCCTGCCCCAGCACGACCTCCACGGCCTCGGCGCTGCGCAGTGCGGCGGGGTCGAAGCCGTAGCGGCTGGGCAGGCACTGGTAGACCAGCGTCCGGGAGTGCTCGCGCTCCTCGGTCGTCATGCCGCCGTCGCCGGTCGTCGTCGACGTCCCCACCTCGGTGGCGGCGCGGCCGAGGGCCTCCTTCGCCTGCCCGGACAGGGCGCCGAACGACATGCCGGCGATGGTGATCGGGATGTCGAGCACCACCGGCTGCGAGGAGGTGGCGGCCCCGAACACCGTCCGGGTGTCGCAGCGCTCGCGGTAGCCCTCGAGGGGGTAGCGCGACGCGGATGCGGTCAGGAACAGGAGGTCGTCGAAGTTCGGCACCTTCCGCCGCGCCCCGAACCCGCGGATCGGGTACCGGCCGAGCGCGGCCCGGTCCCGGATCCCGGCGAGCACCTCCGGCGTGAACGTCGCGGTCATGCTCGTCCTGCGGTCATCAGCGTCCCTGCGGTCATCAGTAGGCCCCCGTGTGGTGGGTGTCGAAGTGGTAGAGCTGCTTGGCCGACGCGACCCGGGTGACGTTCTCCGGGTCGATTCCCGTCAGCCCGTGGGCCCGGACGAGGTCGGCGACCAGGGCGATGTCGGCCGCGGTCAGGTCCTCGACCCGCGCATCCGTGCCCAGGCTGCCGATCGAGCCGCCGACGTAGATGACCGCCTCGTAGAGGGAGTCCCCGAGGTCGCGCCCGACGTCCCCGCCGATGAGGACGGTCCCGGACTGGGCGAGGAAGCCGCAGAAGCTGCCGACGTCGCCGGCGACGACGACGGTCGCGCCCTTCAGGGAGATCGCCGTCCGCAGCGACGCCGACCCGCGTACCACGACGGTGCCGCCGCGGGCGGACGCGGCGAGGCTCTGGCTCGCGTCGCCGTCGACGTCCACCAGCCCGGACATGAGGTTCTCCCCCGCACCCGGGCCGGCCGGGCCGTGCACCCGCACCGTGGCGGCGGTCCCGAGCCCGCCCGCGTAGTAGCCGACCGGCCCGTCGAGGTGCACCTCGACCGCCCGGTCGAGACCCACCGCGAGGTTGTGCCGCCCGCGCGGGTCGAGGAGGCGGGCGCGGGACCCCGGCGCCAGCGCCCGCAGGGCCTCGTTGGCGTCGCGGGTGCTGGTCTCGTCGAGATCCAGCTCGAGGTCGAACCGGGCCTGGTCGGCGACCGCGGGCCCGGGGGACGCCGGGCTCAGCGCGACCACACCAGCACCTCCTCCGGCGCCGGCTCGCTCATCCGGGCGCCGGTGATGCCGGGCAGCTCGGACAGGGCGCGGTACTCCGAGGCGATCGCGACGTAGTCGGCGGTGACGGCGACCATCGCCGGCTTGCAGGCCACCCGGTCGCGCACGATCGCGAGGGAGTCCGCCGTGGACACGACCAGGGTGTAGAAGCCGTCGAAGGTCTCCGTCAGCACCCGCAGGGCTTTCTCGAGGTCGTCGCCGTGCTCGAGGCGCCACGCCAGGAACCGCGCTCCCACCTCGGAGTCGTTGTCGGAGTCGAAGGTGACGCCCTCGGCCACCAGCTGGCGGCGGATCGTCGCGTGGTTGGCGAACGAGCCGTTGTGCACGAACGCGAGGTCCGGGGCGACGGCGAACGGGTGGCAGTGCGCGGCGGTCACCGCGGACTCCGTCGCCATCCGGGTGTGCCCGACGGCCTGGTGGCCGGTGGCCTTCGCGAGGCCGAACTCCCCGGCCAGCGCCGACGGGTCCCCGACGCCCTTGAGCACCGCGAGCTCGCGGCCGTGCCCGGTCACCACGATCCCGGGCAGCGCGGCGCGCACGGCGCCGAGCACCCGGGCGGGGTCACCGGCCGCGGAGACCAGCAGCGCCTGCCCCCGCTGGAGGACGGCCGCGTCGGGCAGCGCCGGTCGCAGCCGGGACAGGAGGTCCGCGCCCGGCGGGGTGCTCGCCGAGAGCACGCTCACCGTGGACCGGCCGGGCGGGGTGAGCTCCGGGTCGCCGTACACCGCGAAGCCCGCGGAGTCCGGTCCCCGCTCGCAGAGGTGGCTCGTCATCGCCGTCAGCAGGGCCCCCAGGTGCCCGCCGTCCCCGCCGTCACCGCGAGCCGACGCGGCGGCCAGCGCGCCCCGCAGCTGCAGGCCGATCACTCCGCACATCTGGTGCCCCGATCCCTCGCCGCGCTCTCCCGGTGGTCCGTGCCGTGCCGTGCCATGCCGTGCTCGGTGCCGTCGTCCCGGAACTCAGAAGGCGGTGAGGTACCGGTCGGTCTCCCAGGTGGAGACCGTGTTGTGCCACGCGAAGAACTCCTCGGTGCGCTGGCGGGTGACGTACGCCGAGACGCTCTCCGCGGGCACCGCGCCGCCGCCGGCCGCCCACGCCGCGAGCCCCGCGTCGACGGCGGCGGCCATCACCT
>CAXSIB010000406.1:0-3359 GCA_964237095.1 uncultured Actinomycetales bacterium | reverse complement strand
GCGCCCGGGCCGGTGACCGCGTCCGCCTCGCCGCGGACACCAGCGGGGACTGGCGTCCCCGCTACACCGGGGCCCAGTGGGACTCGACCAGCTCCCGCGACCGTGCGTCGCTGCGGGCGCTGGCGAGCGCCTTCGGCGACGGATCGGACACCGCCGAGCCGTCCCGGCTCCCGCGGCCGGCGGCCGCGAAGGACGTCAGCATGGCCGGGCTCGTGGGCACGCTCGGGATGCTGGCCGAGGCCGGCGGCTGCGGGGCCGTGCTCGATGTCGCCGCCGTGCCCCGCCCGGCCGGCGCGAGCACCGGGGACTGGCTGACCTGCTTCCCCGGCTGGGCGATGGTCACCGCCGACCGGCCGGGCAGCCCCACCGGGGTACTCGCCGACGGCCCCGTGCCGGGGCTGCCGGCGGTGTCGGCGGCGTGCGGCGAGCTCGTGGCCGGCGCAGGCGTCGGGCTGCGCTGGCCCGACGGTGAGGTGACCGCCGCGGTGAGCGGCGCCGCGACAGGACTGGGAGCAGCATGAGCACCATCCGCATCCGTGCCCTGGCGGCCCCGTTCGGCCGTGATCTCGAGGCCTGCCTGGTGTCGGCGGAACGGCACATCGCCACCGCCCGCGCGGACGGGGTCGACCTGCTGGTCCTCCCGGAGGCCGCCCTCGGCGGCTACCTCACGTCGATCACCGAGCCGGTACCCGGCGCGGACCGCCCCGAGCCGCCGGCGGCCCTGGACCCGGGTGGCCCCGAGCTCGCCCGGATCCGGGCCGCGGCCGGGGACCTCGTCGTCTGCGTCGGGCTCTGCGAGGCCGCCGGCGAGGACCGGTACAACGCCGCCGCCTGTGTCAGCGGGGACGGGATCCTCGGCTGGCACCGCAAGGTCCACCAGCCCCTGCAGGAGAACCTGTCCTACGGCGCGGGGGGATCGTTCGCGGCCTTCGACACCCCGGTCGGCCGGCTCGGCATGATGATCTGCTACGACAAGGCGTTCCCGGAGTCCGCGCGGGCGCTCGCTCTCGACGGCGCCCACGTGGTCGCCTGCATCTCCGCCTGGCCCGGCAGCAGCACGAACGCCCCCGCGGACCTCGCCGACGACCGCTGGAAGCACCGGTTCGACCTGTTCGACCGGGCGCGGGCGCTGGAGAACCAGGTCGTGTGGGCGGCGTCCAACCAGGCCGGGGAGTTCGGGACCATGCGGTTCGTCGGCAGCGCCAAGATCGTCGACCCGGGCGGGGTCGTGCTGGCCGACACCGGGGTGCCGGCCGGGGCCGCCACCGCCGACGTCGACGTCGACGCCGTGCTCGCCGGGGCGCGCCGGTCGATGTTCCACCTGCGCGACCGGCGCGCCGACGCCTACGGAACCCGGGGCGCCGACGTGATGCAGCCGGTGTGACGGCCGCCGACCCGATCGGCCCGTCGTGAGGAGACCGCGGTGAGCCTGCTGCGCCTCGCCGCGTGCGCGGCCCACTTCACGGCCGACCTCGACTACGACCTGCGCCGGGTGACCGCTGTCCTGGCCGAGGCGCGGTCCCTGGGCGCGGATCTCGTCGTGCTGCCGCAGGGGACCCTCGGGGGCTACCTGGCCGACCTGCACCGGCCCGACCCGGGGAGCCTGCCGCCGACGCTGCACCGCGACGACCCCGTGTTCCGCCGGCTGCAGGACCTCGCGGGGGACATGACGGTGTGCCTCGGCTTCAGTGAGCGGAGCCGCGCGCGCAGTGCGGGCAGCGAGGGCGGCGAGGGCAGTGAGGAGCGCTTCCACACCGCGGTCTGCCTGACCGGGGACGGCGTCCTGGGCTGGCACCGCAAGGTGCACCTGCCGGCCGGGGAGGCCGCGGTCTACGCGGCCGGCGACCGGTGCGCGGCGATCGACACCCCGGTGGGCCGGCTCGGGATGCTCATCGACTACGACAAGACCTTCCCGGAGGCCGCGCGCAGCCTGGCCGTCGACGGGGCGGCGGTGCTGGCGTTCCTGTGCGCCTGGCCGGCGAGTGTCACCGACCCGGCGCGGCGGCTCGTCCGGGACCGCCAGGCCCGGCTGTTCGACCTCTACGACGCGGCCCGGGCCGCGGAGAACCAGGTCGTCGTGGTGACGTCGAACCAGACCGGGACGGCGGGTGCGCTGCACTTCCTCGGCCAGGCGAAGGTGGTGGACCCGGCCGGGGCCGTGCGGGCGCGGACCGCGTCGAAGGCCGGGCTGGCGGTGGCCGAGCTCGACGTGGCCGCGGAGGTCGAGCGGGCGCGGTCGGTCCTGCACCACCTGAAGGAGCGGGTGCCGTCGGCCTACCAGGGCACGGGGGCCGCCGGACCCGCCGGGTCCCTCCACGAGCCGGTCCCGGTGCGCTGAGTGCGGGTCTCGCTCCTCACCTACTCCACCCGGCCGCGCGGCGGCGTGGTCCACACCCTCGCCCTGGCGGAGGCCCTGGCCCGGACGGGGGCGGACGTCGAGGTGTGGACCCTCGCCCGCGGCGGGGACGCGGGCTTCTTCCGGCCGGTCGACGCCGCGGTGACCGTCCGCGCGGTGGAGCTGGCGGAGGTGCCCGGGGAGTCCGTCGGGGACCGGATCACCCGCTCCATCGACGTCCTGGCGCACGCGCTCCGAGCCGGGGGAACAACCGGCCGGATCCTGCACGCGCAGGACTGCATCTCCGCGAATGCAGTCGTCGCCGCCGGGTACCCCTGCGTCCGGACCGTCCACCACCTCGACGACTTCACCACCGACCAGCTGCGCCGCTGCCACGAGCGGGCGCTCGTCGAACCCGTCGCCCACGTCTGCGTCTCGGCCGCGGTCGCCGCGGAGCTCAGCCGGGGCTGGGGGATCACGGCCGCGGTGATCCCGAACGGCGTCGACTCCCGGCCCTTCGCCGAGGCCGCCGCCGACACCCCGGCGGCAGCCGCGGCCCGGGACCGGTGGCGGGGCGGGCTCGGCCGGTACGTGCTCAGCGTCGGCGGGATCGAGCCCCGCAAGGGGACGCTCGACCTGGTCGAGTCGATCGCCCTGCTGCAGCGGCAGGTCCCGGGCGTCCGCTGGCTCGTCGCGGGCGGAGAGACCCTGTTCGACCACCGCGCCTACCGCGAGCAGGTACTGGCGCGGGCCGCGGAGCTCGGGGTCACACCCGTGCTGCTCGGCACCGTCGCCCAGGACGAGCTGCCCGCGCTGGTCGCCGGGGCCGCCGCCTTCGCGTTCCCCTCGACGAAGGAGGGCTTCGGCCTCGCGGCGATGGAGGCCCTCGCCGCCGGCGTCCCGCTGGTGACCCGGGACCTGCCGGTCCTGCGGGAGGCGTTCGACGGCGCCGCCGACTCCGCGACCGACCCGCACGGCCTCGCCGCCGCCCTCGCCCGCGCCCTCGACGCCCCGGACCCGGCCC
>CAXSIB010000405.1:0-3359 GCA_964237095.1 uncultured Actinomycetales bacterium | reverse complement strand
GGTGGCGGGCGCGGTCGTGACCGGGGTGGGGGCCGCGGCGGTCGGGGCCGTGGCCAGGTAGGCGGCGACGGTGCTCCGGACCACCCGGACGCTCGCGGCGAGGCCCACCGACGCGGCGTTGGCGCGGGCGACGGCCGCCGCCGCCGCGTCGGCCTCGACCAGCGTGGCCGATCCGGCCCCCCGCGACACCGCCTCGAGGCCGAGCGCGCCGGACCCCGCGAACAGGTCGAGCACGGCGTCCCCCGCGAGGCCGCCGCGGCGCGACACGAGCGAGGCGAACAGCGCCTCACGGACCCGGTCGGTGGTGGGCCGGGTGCTCCGCGCGTCTTTCCCCCCGGGCACCGCGAGCTTCCGCCCCCCCGCCGACCCGGCGATGATCCGCGTCACCGGGCACCCGGGCACCGCGGTGGCGGCGGGGTCCGCGGGGTCCGCGCGGCGCCGTTCACGACTTGTCCAGGTACTCGTCGTCACCGGGGTCGGTGAGCTCGGCCAGGCGGGTGAGCAGGAGCGGGTACCGGGTCAGGTCCGGGTCGCCGGCCGCGGCGGCGTCGGCCAGCAGCTCCTCGGCCGCGGTCTTGGCGAGGTCGATGACCACGCCGTCCCGGAGGATGTCGAGCAGGTGGAAGCGGCTCCGGCCGGCCTGGGACGCACCGAGCACGTCGCCCTCCCGTCGCTGTTCGAGGTCGAGCCGGGCGAGGGCGCGCCCGTCGAGGGTCGCGGCGACCGCCTCGACCCGGACCCGACCGGGGCTGCCCGGCTCGGCCGCGGTCAGCAGCAGGCAGACCCCGCCCGCGGCCGAGCGCCCGACCCGGCCCCGGAGCTGGTGCAGCTGGGACACCCCGAACCGGTCGGCGTCGACGACCACCATCGCGGTCGCGTTCGGGACGTCGATCCCGACCTCGATCACGGTCGTGGAGAGCAGGACGTCGACCATGCCGAGGGCGAACGCCCGGAGCACCGAGTCCCGGGTGTCGGCGGGCATCCGGCCGTGGACGACCGCCGCCCGCACCCCGGCGAGACGCCCCGACATCAGCGCGGGCGCGGCTTCCGCGAGCGCCGCCCCGGTGAGGGACCCGACCAGCGGCCGGTCCCCGCTGCCGTCCGCGTCCGCCGTGGAGCCGGCGGCTCCGGTCGCCCCGGCGCTGCCCGCCGCGCCGCGCGTCCCGTCCCCGATCCGCGGGAAGACCACGAACGCCTGGTGGCCGTGGCCGACCTCCTCCCGCACCCGGTCCCACGCCCGGTCGACCCAGCGCGGGTGCTCGACGACCGGGACCACCGTGGTCGACACCGGCGCCCGGTCCCCCGGCACGCCGTCGAGGGTCGCGGTGTCGAGATCCCCGAAGACGGTCATCGCGACGGTCCGCGGGATCGGCGTGGCCGTCATCACCAGCAGGTGCGGCGCGGTGCCGTCCACCGGCGCGGTGAGCGCCGCCCGCTGCTCGACGCCGAAGCGGTGCTGCTCGTCGACGACGACCAGCCCGAGCTCCGCGAAGGACACCCGGTCCTGCAGGAGCGCGTGGGTGCCGACCACCAGTCCCGCGGCCCCCGACGCGATCTCGAGCAGCGCCCGCCGGCGGTCGGGCACGGTCAGGGACCCGACGAGCAGGGTGACGCGGGTGGTGACCGGGCCGCCGCCGTGCCCGAACAGGTCCGCGCCGCCGAACCGACCGAGCTCCGCGAGCGGTCCGAGCAGGGCGTTGAGGGAGCGGGCGTGCTGCTGGGCGAGGGCCTCGGTCGGGGCGAGCAGGACCGCCTGCGCGGCGGAGTCGACGACCGTGAGCATCGCCCGCAGCGCGACCAGCGTCTTGCCCGAGCCGACCTCGCCCTCCAGCAGCCGGTGCATCGGGGCCGTCCGCGCGAGCTCCCCGCGGAGCAGCTCCCCCACCTCCTGCTGGCCCGGGGTGAGCCGGAACGGCAGCGCCGCGTCGAAGGCGTCGAGCAGGCCGCCGGGCCGCCCGGGCCGCGGGACCGCCGGGGTCCGCGCGGTCTCCTGCCGACGCCGGGCCAGGGCGACCTGCGGGACGAAGGCCTCGTCGTAGCGGAGCCGGTCCCGGCCGCGGTCGTCGTCGTCGTGGCTGGTCGGCCGGTGGACGAGGCGGTAGGCCTCGTCCAGGCCGGGCAGGTCGAGCTCGGCGAGCATCCCGGCGGGGAGGGGGTCCGGGACGGTGATCTTCTCCAGCACCATCCGGATCGCGCCGGCCACCTTCCACGACGCGAAGCCGGCCGTGGCCGGGTAGACGGGGACGAGCCGCTCGTCGAACCGCAGCTGGGCCTCGTCGATGCCGTCGGGGTCCTCGATCGGGGCGGCGTCCGCGGGGTCGGCCGGAGGCCCGCCGGTCGAGGTCCCGTCGAGCGGGAGTGCGCCCGGACCGCCCGTGGTGGTCCCCGGGTCGGCCGGGGCGCCGTCCAGGACGAACTCGGGGTTGGCGAGCTGGCGCTGGCGGCCGTGGATGCCGACCGTGCCCGCGAACAGGCCCCACCGCCCGGCGAGCAGCCGCTTCTCCTGCCACGGCTGGTTGAACCAGATCAGCTGCAGGGTGCCGCCGGTGGCGTCCTCGATGACCGCGGTCGTCATCCACCGCTCCTTGCCGCGGGTGGTCCGACCCGGCAGCCGGCGGGACCCGATCGACCTGACCCGCGCCTGCACGGTGACCGGGGCCCCGATCTTCAGCGACGCCAGGTCGGTCAGGTCGCCGCGCTCGACGAGGCGCCGCGGCAGGTGGTCGAGCAGGTCGAGCACGGAGTGCAGCCCGAGCTTCGCGAGCTTCTCGACGGTGACCGCCGCGAGGACGGTCGCGAGCGGGGTGGTCCGCAGGTCCGCCCCCACCCCGACCGTCCCGTCCCCCTCGACGGCCACGACCGCCCCGAAGACCGCGACCGCCCCGACCGCGGGGTCGCCGGGACCCCCCGGGTCACGGGCGGGGAGGGTCGGGCGGGCCACCCGTCGAACGCTAGTGAGCCGCACCGACGGGACCCGGCTCCCGGCCGTGGGGTCGGGCCGCCGGTGGCCCGGCGCACCGCGTCCAGGTATCTTGTGAGGGTTGTCCCGGCGCTCCTGCACCGATCGAGCGCCGTCCGTGCGGCTCCGACCGGCCGCGCGGGCGGGCCACCGGGCCTCGAGATCCGATTCCGAACGCCCGGGTACGGGCGCGCTACCGAGGGGTTCGTCACCGTGGCTGCCATCTGCGAGATCTGCGGGAAGACGCCGAGCTTCGGCAACAACGTCTCCCACTCCCACCGCCGCACCCCGCGCCGCTGGTCGCCGAACATCCAGCGCCTGCGCACCCGCGTCAAGGGCAACACCGTCCGCATCGAGGTCTGCACCTCCTGCATCAAGGCCGGCAAGGTCGTCCGCTAGG
>CAXSIB010000404.1:0-3360 GCA_964237095.1 uncultured Actinomycetales bacterium | reverse complement strand
CCGAGCGGACGACGGGACTCGAACCCGCGACCCTCACCTTGGCAAGGTGATGCGCTACCAACTGCGCTACGTCCGCCTGACGTCCGCACTCCCCGGGGGGCCTGCGGAGCGATCGCTGAACTCTAACCGATCAGCGGTGGGACTCTCCGCACCGGTGGGCACCGGCGGGGGTCCGAGGACCGGCGACAGCCGGCGCCGGTCGTTCCTACGCTCCGGGCATGGCGGTCGACACGGGCATCTCGGACCGGCTGCGGGGGGCGCGGTCGGCGATCCGGCGCCGCCTGGGCGCGGACCGGGTCTACCGGGTCGCGGTGGCCGTGGTCGGCGGCGCGGTCGTGGTCGGCGGGGTGGCGCTGGTGCCCCTGCCCGGACCCGGCTGGGTGATCGTCTTCTTCGGCCTCGGCCTGCTGGCCACGGAGTTCACCTGGGCGAGCCGGCTGCAGCGGACCGGGCGGGCGCTGCTCGGCCGGTGGACGGCCTGGCTGCGCGAGCGCTCGGTCGGCGTCCGGGCCGCCCTCGGGGTGGCGGCCGCGGCGGCGCTGGCGGGCCTCGCGTGGCTCTACGTGGCCGTCGTCGGGCTGCCCGGCTGGCTGCCGCACCAGGTGGCCGACGTGCTCGACCGGGTCCCCGGGCTGGTCTGACGCCCCGGCCCCGTCCGACGTGCAGACACGCGCGGCGGCCGTACGGGGCCGATCGGACACGACCAGGACCGGTCCGGGACACCCGGTAGGCTCCCGGCAGCGGGCGATTAGCTCAGTGGTAGAGCGCTTCGTTCACACCGAAGAGGTCACTGGTTCGAGACCAGTATCGCCCACCGTCCCCGCCCGTCCCGGCCCGGACCGGGCTCGAGACCCGGCGGATCGGGGCGGGTGCCGCGTCCTCCCACGTAGGCTCGGCCGCCGTGCCCGAGGAACAGATCACCGTCACCGTCGTGGAGCTGCCGGCCGGTCCGGAGAGGGTCGGGACGGCCACCGTCGTGGACGCCGGCACCACTGCCGGCGCGGCCCTCGGGGCCGGCAGCGGGGCGGCCCGCGACGTCGTGGTGGCGCGCGTCGACGGCACGGTGGTGGATCTCGCGACCGTGCTCACCGACGGCCAGCGCGTGGAGCCCGTCACCGCGGGCAGCCCCGAGGGGCTGTCCGTCCTGCGCCACTCCGCCGCGCACGTGCTCGCCCAGGCCGTCCAGGACCTCTTCCCCGGCACGCGCCTGGGGATCGGGCCGCCGATCACCGACGGCTTCTACTACGACTTCGACCCCGAGCGTCCGTTCACCCCCGAGGACCTCCGCGCGCTGGAGAAGCGGATGGACGCCATCAGCCGCCAGCGCCAGCGGTTCTCCCGGCGCGAGGTCACCGACGACGACGCCCGCCGCGAGCTCGCCGACGAGCCCCACAAGCTCGAGCTGGTCGACCTCAAGGGGGGCGCGACCGACGACGACGGTGCCTCGGTGGAGGTCGGTGCCGGTGGCCTGACGATGTACGACAACCTCGTCGGCCGGGGCAAGGACGCCGAGCGGGTGTGGACCGACCTCTGCCGCGGCCCGCACGTCCCGACCACCCGCGACATCGGCGCGTACGCGCTCACCCGCACCGCGGCCGCGTACTGGCGGGGGAGTGAGAAGAACCCGCAGCTGCAGCGGATCTACGGGACCGCGTGGACCGACAAGGCGGCGCTGAAGGCGTACACCGACCGGGTCGCGGAGGCCGAGCGCCGGGACCACCGCCGCCTCGGCGCGCAGCTCGACCTGTTCTCGTTCCCGGAGGAGATCGGCTCCGGCCTCGCCGTCTTCCACCCGAAGGGCGGCACGCTGCGCCGGACCATGGAGGACTACTCGCGGCGGCGCCACGAGGAGGCCGGGTACGAGTTCGTCTATACCCCGCACATCACCAAGGGCTCGCTGTTCGAGACCTCGGGCCACCTGCAGTGGTACGCGGACGGGATGTTCCCGCCCATGCACGTGGACGCGGAGTACGACGACGAGGGCCAGCTCCGCCGCCAGGGCCAGGACTACTACCTGAAGCCGATGAACTGCCCGATGCACAACCTCGTCTACCGCTCGCGGCAGCGGTCCTACCGCGAGCTGCCGCTGCGGCTGTTCGAGTTCGGCTCGGTCTACCGGTACGAGAAGTCCGGGGTCGTGCACGGGCTCACCCGCGTGCGCGGCATGACCCAGGACGACGCCCACATCTACTGCACGCCGGACCAGCTGCAGGGCGAGATCCGCTCGCTGCTCGACTTCGTCCTGCGGCTGCTGGCCGACTACGGGCTGACCGACTTCTACCTCGAGCTGTCGACGCGCAACGAGGAGAAGTACGTCGGGACCGACGACCAGTGGGCGGTGGCGACCCAGGCGCTGCGCGACGCCGCCGACGCGACCGGGCTCGAGCTGGTGCTGGACCCGGGCGGCGCCGCCTTCTACGCACCCAAGATCTCCGTCCAGGCCCGCGACGCGATCGGGCGCACCTGGCAGATGTCGACGATCCAGGTCGACTTCCAGCTGCCCGACCGCTTCGACCTCGAGTACACCGCGCCCGACGGCAGCCGGCCGCGGCCGTACATGATCCACCGGGCGCTGTTCGGCTCGATCGAGCGGTTCATCGCGGTGCTCACCGAGCACTACGCGGGTGCGTTCCCGCCGTGGCTGGCCCCCGTCCAGGTGGTCGCGATCCCGATCTCCGACGCGCACGTCGAGCACCTGCTGGCGGTCGCGGCGACGCTGCGGGCGCAGGGGGTGCGGGTCGAGGTGGACACCGGCGACGACCGGATGCAGAAGAAGATCAGGACGGCGCAGCAGCAGAAGGTGCCGTACATGCTGATCGCCGGGGACGCCGACGTGGACGCCGACGCGGTGTCGTTCCGCTACCGGGACGGCACGCAGAAGAACGGCGTGCCGGTCGCCGACGCGGTGGCCGAGATCACAGCCGCGGTCAACGACCGGATCCAGGTGTAGGAGTCAGGTGCAGGAGCCGGGTCTGAGTCAGCCGGGTGTCGACAGCCGTGACCCGGGCCGGGTGCGCGCCGACGCCGGGCGCCCGGCCGGCACACCGTAGGGTCGTCCCGTGAGCGACGGCCGGGAGTCCGACGTCGCCGTCCCCCAGGGTGCCGCGGCGCAGGGGCCCGTACCCGGGCCGCCGGCGGGTCCCGTCGGGGAGCCGGACGGGCACGACCGGCTCTGGACACCCCACCGGATGCCGTACATCGGCGGTGAGAACAAGCCCACCGGGCCCCGGCCCGAGGACGGTTGCCCGTTCTGCCGCGTGCCGACCCTGCCGGACGCCGAGGGGCTCGTCGTGGCCCGCGGCGAGCTGGTCTTCGCCGTCCTCAACCTCTACCCGTACAACTCCGGCCACGTCCTGGTCT
>CAXSIB010000403.1:0-3367 GCA_964237095.1 uncultured Actinomycetales bacterium | reverse complement strand
TCCCGCGAGCGGGACCGCCGGTCCGTTCACCGCCGGTTCACCTGCGCAGCAGGCTGCGGCCATCTCGGCTGCCTAGCTTCACGACTGCCCCGCTCCGTGCGGTGGCCGCCGGGAGACCGGCGAGACGACGTCGAGAGGTCCCACCACGTGAAGCGCAGCACCCTCAGCCGTGCCGCGGTCCCCGCAGCCCTCGCCGCCACACTCGCGCTCGGCGCCTGTGGCGCCTCCAACGAGGCCAACACGGCCGGGACGAGCACGTCGCCGACCGCGAGCAGCGCCGCGTCCGCCCCCATGACCAGCACCATGTCGAGCGCGGCGACGACCAGCAGCGCCGCGGCCCCCGCCGCGGTCTCCGGGACCCTCGCCGGCGCCGGCTCCAGCGCGCAGACCGCGGCCATGGCCGCCTGGGTCGCGGGCTTCCAGACCGCGAACAGCGGTGCGACCGTCAACTACAACCCGGTCGGCTCCGGCGGCGGCGTCACCGCGTTCCTCGCCGGCAGCGCGTCCTACGCCGGCTCCGACGCCTACCTCACGACCGACGAGCTCACCTCGTCGAAGAAGGTCTGCGGGACCGGCGGCGCCCTGGACATCCCGGTCTACATCTCGCCGATCGCGATCATCTACAACCTGCCGTCGGTCAAGGCCCTCAAGCTGGACTCGGCCACGATCGCGAAGATCTTCCTCGGCACGATCAAGACCTGGGACGACCCGGCCATCAAGGCCCTGAACGCCGGGGTCACGCTGCCGTCCACGGCCATCTCGCCGGTGCACCGCTCGGACAAGTCCGGCACGACCAAGAACTTCACCGACTACCTGAGCAAGACCGCGCCGACGGCCTGGACCGCACCCGCGGACGAGGTCTGGCCGGCGTCGGGCGGGGAGTCCGGCAGCGGCACCTCCGGTGAGGTCGCCGCGGTCAAGGGCGGCACCGGGACCATCGGGTACGCCGACGCCAGCCAGGCGGCCGGGCTCGGGACCGTCTCGATCAAGGTCGGCGCGGCCTACAACGGGCCGACCGCGGCCGGCGCGGCCAAGGCCGTCGACGCCTCCACCCCCGTCACGGGCCGCCCCACCGGGGACCTGGCGATCGACGTGAACCGCACGACCACCGCGGCCGGCGCCTACCCGCTGGTGCTGCTCTCCTACGACATCGGCTGCACCACCTACACCGACGCCGGCAAGGGTGCCCTCGTGAAGGGGCTGCTCTCCTACATCACCTCGACCGCCGGCCAGGCCGCGGCGGCCGAGTCCGCCGGCTCGGCACCGCTGTCGGCGGCCCTGCAGACCAAGGCCACGGCCTCGGTCGCCCTGATCGACGCCGGCTGACCCGGAGCCTCCCGCCGGCCGCGCCGCACCGCCCCGGGACCCCGGTCCCGGGGCGGTTGCGCCGTGGTCGCCCGGCCGGCCGGCCGGGGTCCGCCGCGCGCACACAATGGGTGGGCCGCCGCAGTCGCCGGCATGCCCGTCCGACGGCCGGCCCCGACCGGCCGTCAGCCCCGATCCCACCGGCACCGGCCGGCCCGTCCCCCGCGAGCCGGCCCCACAGATGGCGACCGCCCTTCCCGGAAGGCCCCGCGTGACCGCAACCAGTCCCCCGACGACCCCGCGCACCGCCCGCGTGCCCCGCCGCCTCGGTGACCGGCTGTTCAGCGGCAGCGTCACCAGTGCCGGCGGCCTGATCCTGGTGATCCTCGCCGGGGTCGCGGTGTTCCTCGTGGTCAAGTCCGTCCCGGCGCTGACGGCGAAGGCCTCGGACCTCCCCGGCGGGGTCGGCTTCGCCCACTACGTGTGGCCGCTGGTCTACGGGACGCTGCTCGCGGCGGTCATCGCCCTCGCCGTCGCCGTCCCGTTCGCGGTCGGGATCGCGCTGTTCATCTCCCACTTCGCCCCGCGCCGCCTCGCCCAGGCCCTCGGGTACGTGACCGACCTGCTGGCCGCGGTCCCGAGCGTGGTCTACGGGCTGTGGGGCATCTTCTGGCTCGCCCCGAAGCTCGTGGTCCTCTACACCTGGCTGGCCGCGCACCTCGGGTTCATCCCCCTCTTCACCGGACCCGCGTCGGTGACCGGCCGGACCATCCTCACGGCGTCCCTGGTGCTGGCGGTGATGATCCTCCCGATCATCTCGGCGCTCTCCCGGGAGATCTTCCTGCAGGCCCCGCGGGACCTCGCCGAGGGCGCGTACGCCCTCGGCGCCACCCGCTGGGAGATGATCCGGCTGTCGGTCCTGCCCTACGGGAAGGCCGGCGTGGTCAGCGCGTCCATGCTCGGGCTCGGGCGGGCCCTCGGGGAGACCCTGGCCGTCGCGCTCGTGCTCTCCGGGTCGGGCGGGGTGACCGCGGACCTGATCAGCTCGACCAACCCGAACACGATCGCGGCGAACATCGCGCTGCAGTTCCCCGACTCCTCCGGGCTGTCGGTCAACGTCCTCATCGCCACGGGGCTGGTCCTGTTCATCATCACGTTCCTGGTCAACTTCACGGCGCGCGCCATCGTCGAGCGGCCCGTGAACCGGCAGCGCCGGTCCAAGGTGACGGCGGCGTGACCGCGGTGGCCAGCTCCTCCCGCGCGCCGAACCGGTCCGTGCTCGCCCTGTCGGGCCGGCGGCTCCCACGGTGGGCCACCCCGGCGGCCCTCGCGGTGGCCGTGCTCGTCGCGGTCCCGCTCGCACTGCTGCTGCACGGCAAGGTCATCGCGACGGCGGTCCTCGCGATCCTGCTGTTCGTGATCGGGTACCCGCTGCTCTCGCTGCTGGTGGAGGGCCGCCGGCGGGCGACCGACCGGCTGGTGACGACGGCTGTGACCGCGGCCTTCGCGATCACGATGGTGCCGCTCGTCTCGGTGCTCTGGGTCGTCCTCGAGCACGGCACCACCCGCCTGGACGGCGCGTTCTTCACCGACTCGATGCGCAACGTCATCGGGCCGGGGGGCGGTGCCTACCACGCGATCATCGGGACGCTGGAGATCACCCTCGGCGCGACCGTGCTCAGCGTGCCGATCGGTCTGCTCACCGCGATCTACCTCACCGAGTACGGCCGCGGAGCCCTCGCCCGGACCCTCACCTTCCTGGTCGACGTGATGACCGGGATCCCCTCGATCGTCGCCGGGCTGTTCGTCTACGCCCTCTTCGTGCTCGTCGGCGGTCCGGCCACCCAGAACGGCTTCATGGGCTCGGTCGCCCTGGCGGTGTTGATGATCCCGACCGTGGTGCGGTCGTCGGAGGCCATGTTCCGGCTCGTGCCGATGGACCTGCGGGAGGCCGCCTACGCCCTCGGCGTCCCGAAGTGGCTGACCGTGGTGAAGGTCGTCCTGCCGACCGCGGCCGCCGGGGTCGCCACCGGCATCACCCTCGCGATCGCCCGGGTCATCG
>CAXSIB010000402.1:0-3374 GCA_964237095.1 uncultured Actinomycetales bacterium | reverse complement strand
GAGCGCCGGCGCGGCCGGCAGCGCGCCGAGCCCCTCGTCAACCGGGCTCGGGCCGCCGCGGCGGGTAGGTTCGAGCCGTGCCCGGCCCCTTCGCGTCGCCCCGGTCGAGAGTGTCGTCGCCGGACGTCCTGCGTGCCGGGGGCGTCGGCACCGCCATGGTCACCCCGTTCACCCCGGACGGCGAGCTCGACCTCGACGGCGCGGCGGCGGTCGTGGAGCACCTGCTGGCCCTCGGCAACACCTCACTCGTGGTCAGCGGCACCACGGGGGAGGCGACGACCACCTCCGACGAGGAGAAGGACCGCCTCCTGCGGACCGTCGTCCGCGCGGTCGGCGGGCGCGCCACGGTCATCGCCGGCGTCGGGACCGCGGACACCGCCCACAGCGTCGGCCTCGCCCGGGCGGCCGAGCGGGCCGGCGCGGACGCTGTCCTGGTGGTGACGCCGTACTACTGCCGCCCGTCGCAGGCCGGTCTCGTCGCCCACTTCACCACCGTCGCCGACGCCTGCGGGCTGCCGGTCATGCTCTACGACATCCCGGGCCGGTCCGGGACGACCATCGCGGTCGAGACCCTGGCGCGCGTCGCGGAGCACCCGCGGATCCGCGCCGTGAAGGACGCCACCGGCGACGTCGCGCGCGCGGCCCGGGTGATGGCGGCCACCGGGCTCGCCTACTGGTCCGGCACCGACGAGCTCAACCTGCCGCTGCTCACCACCGGCGCGGTCGGCGTGATCTCCGTCGTCGGCCACGTCACCGCCGCGTCCTACGTCCGGATCCTGGAGTCGGTGCGCCGCGGCGACCTGCGCTCCGCGCAGGAGACCGACCGCGCGCTGATCCCGGTCGTCCGGGCCCTGATGAACCCTGGTCCCGGGGCGGTGACCGCCAAGGCCGCACTCCAGGTCCTCGGCGTGCTCACCGGACGGACCGTCCGCCTGCCCTATCTCCCCGCGACCGACGACGAGGTCGCGCACATCGCTGCCGCCCTCGCCGGCGCGGGGCTCGAATCACTGAGGAGCACCCGTTGACCGCTGTCGACATCACCGCCCACGCCGCACCGGGCACCCAGCCCCGCCGCCGCGCCCCCGGTCCGCTCGCGAAGGGGGCGCTGCGGATCACCCCGCTCGGCGGCCTCGGCGAGGTCGGGCGCAACATGACCGTGTTCGAGCTGGACGGCCGCCTGCTCATCATCGACTGCGGGGTGCTGTTCCCCGAGGACCACCAGCCCGGCATCGACCTGGTGCTGCCCGATTTCGAGCTCGTCCGCGACCGCCTCGCCGACGTCGAGGCCCTCGTGCTGACCCACGCCCACGAGGACCACATCGGCGGGGTGCCCTACCTGCTCAAGGAACGCCCGGACCTGCCCGTCATCGGGACCCGCCTCACCCTGGCCATGGTCGAGGCCAAGTGCCGCGAGCACCGGATCAAGCCGATCGAGCTGACCGTCGCCGAGGGCCAGCGCGAGCGGTTCGGGCCGTTCACCTGCGAGTTCGTCGCCGTCAACCACTCGATCCCCGACGCGGTCGCGGTCGCGGTCCACACCTCGGCGGGCAGCGTCCTGCACACCGGGGACTTCAAGCTCGACCCGACCCCGCTGGACGGGCGCACGACCGACCTGCGCCACCTGGGCCGCCTCGGGCACGAGGGCATCGACCTGCTGCTCATCGACTCCACCAACGCCGAGGTCGCCGGGCACACCCCGTCCGAGCGGACCGTCGCCCCGGCGATCGACCACGCCATCGCGAGCGCCAGCGGGCTGGTCATCGCCGCGACCTTCTCCTCCCACGTCCACCGGGTGCAGCAGATCATCGACGCCGCGGTCCGCAACGGCCGCAAGGTCGCGTTCGTCGGCCGCTCGATGATCCGGACGATGACGATCGCCCGGGAGCTGGGCTACCTCCACGTCCCCGGCGGGGTCCTCGTGGACGGCCGCCACCTCGACGGCATCGCCCGCGACAAGCTCCTCGTCATGAGCACCGGGTCCCAGGGGGAGCCGCTGTCGGCGCTCGCCCGGATGGCCGGCGGCAGCCACCAGTCGGTGACGCTGGAGAGCGGCGACACCGTGCTGCTCGCCGCGGGCACCGTCCCGGGCAACGAGATCGCGGTCTCGCGGGTGCTCAACGGGCTGATCGGGCTCGGCGTGCGGGTCGTGCACCGCGACAACGCGAACGTCCACGTCTCCGGGCACGCCCGGGCCGGGGAGATCCTCGTCGTCTACGACGTGGTCCGCCCGCGCCAGGTCATGCCGGTCCACGGCGAGCTGCGCCACCTCACCGCCAACGCGGCGCTCGCGGTGTCCACCGGGGTCGACCCGGGCGACGTGCTGATCGGCGGCAACGGGGTGTCGGTGGACCTCGCCGGCGGGAAGGCCTCGATCGCCGGGGCCCGCACCTGCAACTACCTCTACGTCGACGGCCGCGGGGTCGGCGAGATCGACGAGGACGCCCTCAAGGACCGCCTCATCCTCGGCGAGGAGGGCTTCATCCTCGTCACCGCGGTGTGCGACACCGTCGCGGGCACATTGATCTCGGGCCCGGAGATCTCCTCGCGCGGGTTCGCGGAGTCCGACACGGCGACCGAC
Source organism: uncultured Actinomycetales bacterium (assembly GCA_964237095.1). Lineage (GTDB taxonomy): Bacteria > Actinomycetota > Actinomycetes > CAXTBU01 > CAXTBU01 > CAXSIB01. The sequence goes on along the minus strand of CAXSIB010000402.1, from coordinate 796 downwards.
CCGGTCCGCCCGCTGGTCGCCGCGGCGCTGACGCAGGCCCTGGCCGGCGGGGAGAAGGAGGCCTACGCCCTCCAGCAGGTGGTCCGGAAGGTCGTCGGCCGCTGGGTGGGCGACACCCACCGCCGCCGCCCGATGGTGCTGCCGGTGGTCATCACCGTCTGACCCCTCCGCACGAGGGTGACCCGACAGGTCACCGACGGCCCGTCCGGGCCACCGCGACGCCCCTGACGGGCGTCACGGCCCGGGCGGGCCGTTCCCGTGCGCCCGGCGGCAGCCCCGGCAGCGGCGCCGGCCACCGCTGCGACGACGACCACAGCTGCGACACAGGAATGGCTCACGATCGCGTCCCGCGGCTTTCTGCTCAGGTCCGCGTCAGAATGGGCGCCTGATCGCCGCCGAATGCCCGCAAACACGGTGATCGGCGGGTCCAGGGCTCAGGTGGTGGTCAGTTCGACGCCCTGGACCTGGGCAGACAGCACAGGTCGGCCGTCGAATCGCATTCCTCGCGCATTCGCACAGAAGGCACTCAGGCGTGCTGCGGTTTTCTTCAGGACATCGAGAGGCGGCGCCCCAGCCTCCGCGGTCACATTCCGCGGGAGAGCCGCCCCTCCTACATCGCCCTGGAGGACGTCATGACCGAGACCACCACCCCCCGCACCCGCTCCACCCGGACCCGCACGCTGGGTCGGGTCGCGAGCACGGTGGTGGCGCTCGCCGTCGGCGCCGGCGCCGGCCTCGGCGCGGCCGGCACCGCGTCCGCCGCGTGAGGCCCTGATCGGCTGCCAGCCCTCGGCGG
>CAXSIB010000401.1:0-3386 GCA_964237095.1 uncultured Actinomycetales bacterium | reverse complement strand
CGCCGCCGGGGACCAGGCCGGCGGCGAGCCGTCCGGCTCGAGGAAGCAGAGCCCGCAGCGGGCGTTGTAGGCCAGCACCCACGCGGCGGCGTGCACGGCGACCGCGCGTTCCGGGCCGCTGAACGGGGTGCCCCGGTGTCGGTCGTGGTCGGCGAAGAAGGCGGCGATCTCGGCCGGGGTCGGGGTGTCCGCGCCCGCTGTGCTCCCGGAGACGAAGCCGCCCGCGCTCACCCCCGCGATCCCGGCCTCGCTCCCCGCGGCCAGGCTGTCCCAGTCGAACGCCGCCGTGACCGCCGCGGGGGCCGCGCCACCGCCGGTGACCAGGACGTTGCCGGCGCACCAGTCGAGGTGCCCGAGGCTCGGCGGCAGCTCGGTCGCGACGAGCACGTCGGCGGCCCGGCGGGCGAAGTCGTCGAGCCACTCCCAGCCCGGGGGCGTGGTGGTGAAGTCGAAGACCGGGTCGTGCGGCACCGGCCACGCCCCTCCGTCCCAGACCGCCCACGCCGGGCGCACCGTCAGGCCGGCCAGCTGATCCCGGACACCGGCGAGGAGCCGGACCTGCTCGACCAGGGAGCCCACGAGCGCGTCCCGGACCGCGGGGTCGTGCGCGTCGGCCCGGGCGCCGGTGTCCAGCAGGGACTCGACGACCGCGGTGTGGCCGTCGAGGACGGCGGGGCCGGCGAGGGGGACCGGCGCCGGGTAGTCGTGGTCGACCAGCCACCGCTGGCCGTCGACCGCCGCGGCCAGCGGCCCGAGGTCGGGTCGGCCGCGGTGGACCTTCACCACCACCTCGCGGCCGTCGGCCAGCTCGACGCCGAAGACCGCGGAGATGCGCCCGCTGCGGAACCGGACCCGTTCGAGGCCCGACGACAGCTGGGAGCGCACGAAGCGGTCCAGCCAGTCGTCGACGGCCGCCTCGAGCACGTCGCCGAAGATCGCCCGTTCGATCCCGCCGACCCGGTCGGTGTCCATCTCCGTGCCTCCCGTGTCGACCTGTCCCCGGAGGATCGCACCGTGCGCCGACCCCGGGCGGTGCCGGATCCGCCGACGGTGGTTCCGGAACACCGGTCGGGCGCCCGGCGGCCCTGTCACGATCGGGGGATGTCTGTCGTCGAGTTCCGCGTCGTGTCGACCGAGCTGGGGTACCTCGACCACCCGGTCCCGGCGCTGGTGCCGTTCATCGACGGGGTCAGCCTGATCGAGCGGGCGCGGGCGGCCGAACAGCGGCCGGCCCGGGAGTCCGGCGAGCCCGACCTGGCCGGGTCGTACGCGGGGCTGCTCGAGGTCGACGTCGTCGCCTGGCCGGCCCGGCACTACCTCGGCGAGGAACCGCCCGTTCCGGGCGTCGACGCCTCCGGCGGAGGCACCGTCCTGCTGGGTTGCACCTGCGGGCACACCGGGTGCTGGCCGCTGTTCGCCCGCGTCGACGTCGAGGACGACACGGTGGTGTGGCACACCTTCCGGACCGGCTGGCGGGACCGGGACCTGGGCCGGCTCGGCCCGTTCACCTTCGACCGGGTGCAGTTCGAGACCGCGCTGCGCGCCACGGCGGCCGCCTGACGGTCGACGGACCGGCCGTCCGCCGCCCGACCTGTCCACAGCCTCGGACATCGACGAGTGGTCACCGGCGGTCGGCGGTCCACTGGTCACGTGGACGGGTGGGACGGGGTGGGCGCGCGGTGACCGGCTCCCGGCCGCCCGAGCTGCCGCAGCCGGTGACCTGCACCCGGTGCGGCCACGTCACGCCCTACATCGAGGGGTGGATGGTCTCCGCCGTCCTGCACCACATCCTCGCGGTGCACGGCGGCAGCATGAAGCTCATGGGCCGGCGCTGACCGGTCGGCCCTGACCGACCGGTAGAGCTCAGCGGCGTTCGTCGGCGCCGATGTCGATGCGCCCGCCGAGGACCCGCCGGCCGCCGCCGACGTCGCGCGGCCCCACGACCCGCGCCGGCAGCGCCACGCCCGCGTCGATCGCGGGTGAGCCCGCCCGCAGCCCGAGGTCGCCGTGCGCGGGAGCCAGCAGCCGCGGGTCGACGAACCGGCTGTGGCGGTCCAGACCGGTCGCCCGCCGGTAGGCGCCCCAGCCGGTGTAGGTGGTCCCGAGGGAGCCGAACGAGGCGGTCGCGGCGCTGCCGCCGGTCGCGTAGTAGAGGTTGTGGTCGACCAGCAGCCGCCGGCTCAGACCGTCGGTGGCCGCGCGGGCCACCGTCCCGACCACCGCGTGGGCGGCGTCGGCGGCGTACACGATGTTGTTCTCGATCGTGTCGTCGTAGGCGTGGTACTGGACGAGGAACTCCGGCGAGCCGTCGTCGAGGGAGTTGTCGTCGTACAGGGTGTTGTTGACGAAGGTGTTGTCGAACGAGGTGCCCGTCTTCACCCCGCCGCAGTCCGCCCCGCCGTCGCAGTAGCCGCCGGTGGTGATGCCGACGTAGCCGCTGTCGGTCACGTCGTTGTCGGCGACGACCACGTGGTCGGCGCTGCCGCGGGGGTTCTCGGCGGCCACCTCGATGCCGATGTCGTCGCGGGACACGTGGTTGCGCTCGATCCGCACGTGCGTGGCGCCGTCGACGTAGATCCCGTCGGCGCAGTTGCACCAGCTCCCGTCCTCGTAGTACGAGGGGTTGCCGCGGGAGATGATGTCCGCCACGGTGTTGTCCGCGATCACCCCGTGCCGGGCGCGGTCGGCCTGGGTGTAGCGGGCGGCGCCGCCGAGGGTCGGCTCGTAGCCGATCGCGTCGATCCCGATGTTGTCGTTGTCGTGGATGACGTTCTTCGTGATCGCCCAGCCGTCGACGTTGCCGTTGACCACGACGGACTCACTCGCGCCGAGAGCCAGGTGGTCGACCTCGTCGCCGGTGATCGTCAGGTCGCTGATCGGGTGGCGCGGGTTGTCCCCGTAGGCGGCGATCCCGTGGGCGTTGAGGTCGAAGCTGCCCAGGGTGCCGTTGTAGTTGCCCATCGAGTGCACGTGGTCGCCGCTGATCGTGATGTGGGTCGAGGCGCCGTGGACGTAGATCCCGATCGGCATCGCGTTGATCCTCGTGGTGTCGTAGCCGCTGATGTCCAGCCCGGACACCGTGATCCGGCTGCTGTCGACGATGAGCACCATCGCCGACCGGCCCGTGGGCGGGGTCAGCCCGGTCCCGTCGAGCAGCACCCGCTCGTGGCCGTAGGGGCGGATCGTGATGCCGCTGCGGTGGCGCAGGGTGATCCGCTGCCGGTACCTCCCGGCGCGCAGCTCGACGGTGCCGCCGCGGGGGAGCCGGGCCAGGGCCTGCGCGATCGTCGCCAGCGGGTGCGCCACCGTCCCGGCGGCCCCCTGGTGTCCGTCGGTCGCGACGACCAGCGTGCGCGGGGCGGTCGCGGCGTCGGCCACGGCCGGCG
>CAXSIB010000400.1:0-3404 GCA_964237095.1 uncultured Actinomycetales bacterium | reverse complement strand
CGGGTCGGCCGCGCTCCCGGCCGGAGCTGCGACGACCCACCCGGCGAGCGCCACCGTCGCGGGGTCCTCGTCGCCGTCGAGGCGTGCGGTGTCCCGCGGGCGGCCCGGGCGCAGCACGCGCCGGCGCAGGTCGAGGACCTCCTCGACGGGCACCGCGCGCACCGTCACCCCCGGCGTCACGGTCACGGGTCGAGTCCTACCAGGGCGGCCGCGGCGTGTCCCACGCGCGGCGGGCTAGGTTTCGGCGGTGCCGCCGTCGCCGATGACCTTCGTCTGGTCCGACGACCTCGCGGCGTACGACTTCGGGCCCGTGCACCCCATGCAGCCGGTCCGCCTGCGCCTCACCGTCTCCCTGGTCCGCCACCTGGGTCTGCTCGACCTGCCCGGCGTCACCGTCCTCGACCCGCCCGAGGCGTCGGACGAGGCGCTGCTGCGGGTCCACACCCCCGGGTACGTCGCGGCGGTCCGGGCGGCCGGCGCCGCGGCCCCGGGGACGCCCCCCGCACCGGGCAGCGGGCTCGGCTCGCCCGACAACCCGGTCTTCCCCGGGATGCACGAGGCCGCGGCGCACATCGCCGGCTCGACGCTGGCCGCGGCCCGGACGGTGCTGACCGGCGGCGGCCGCGCGGTCAGCCTGGCCGGCGGCCTGCACCACGCGATGCCCGACCACGCCTCGGGCTTCTGCATCTACAACGACATCGGGGTGGCGATCGCCGAGCTGCTCGCCGCCGGCGTGGAGCGCGTCGCCTACGTCGACACCGACGTCCACCACGGCGACGGCGTCCAGGCGATGTTCGCCGCCGACCCCCGCGTGCTCACCGTCTCCCTGCACCAGGACCCGCGGACGATCTGGCCCGGCACCGGCTGGGCCGACGACGTCGGGGTGCCCGCGGCGCCCGGCACGGTCGTCAACGTCGCCCTCCCGCGGCGCACCACCGACGCCGGCTGGCTGCGCGCGTTCCACGCGGTGGTGCCGCCGGCGGTCCGCGCGTTCGCGCCGCAGGTCCTCATCACCCAGCACGGCTGCGACACCCACCGGGCCGACCCGATCGGCGGCCTGATGCTGTCCGTCGACGGCCAGCGGGCCGCCGCCGTCGCGCTGTCGGACCTGGCGGACGAGGTGACCGGCGGCCGCTGGGTCGCCACCGGCGGCGGCGGCTACGACCTGCTGGACGTGGTCCCGCGGACCTGGTCGCACGTGACCGCCGCGGCTGCGGGGGTCCCCCTGGCCCCGGGCACCCCGGTGCCCGCGGCGTGGCTGGCCGAGCGGGCCGTCGCCGTCGCGGTCGACGCCGGCGGGGACATGGACCCCGAGCCGACCACGATGAGCGACGGCGCGCCGGCCACCTACCGGCGGTGGGAGACCGGCCACGACCCGTCGGACCCGGTGGACCGGGCGATCCTCGCCACCCGCCGGGCGGCGTTCCCGGCGCTCGGACTGCCGACCGACGACTGAGGCCGGCGCTCCACACGGCCGGCGGTGTCCCCCCGGGCGGGCCGCGCGGCACTAATCTCAGGACCGCAGGTGGTGGTCGAGGTGCCGGAGGGGAAGCCGGCTCCCGCCGACACCTGCGTCGGAGGGATCTCACATGGTCGTTGCACGCCCCGGCACCGTGCCGGACATCACCGGTCCCGCGCTGCGCTTCCTGACCGTGGCGGAGGTGGCGGAGGAGATGCGGGTGTCGAAGATGACCGTGTACCGCCTCGTGCACGGCGGCACGCTGCCCGCCGTCCGGGTCGGCCGCTCCTTCCGCGTGCCCGCGTCGGCCGTGGAGGACTACCTCCGCGACGCCTACGTCCAGGCCGGCTGAGCACCACCGCCCGAGACGCGGTCGCCGGCCGTCCACGGGTCCACCCGCGCCGCGCCCGAGCGGCGGACGCTCCCTGCGAGGCCGCCGGGCGGGGGTCGGGGTACGGCTACCCTGGGCGCGGGCCCGGGTCGACCGGGCTGCAAGCTGCCAGCTGGTACACGGTGAGATGTCCGCCCCCGTGCACGACGCCGTCGGCCGGGTGCACCGCACCGGGGTCGGGCGCGCGCCGGGACGGGCGCCACGTCAACGGAGCGGAGACACCCGGTGGGTTCGGTCATCAAGAAGCGCCGCAAGCGGATGGCGAAGAAGAAGCACCGCAAGCTGCTCCGCAAGACCCGCGTCCAGCGTCGTCGTCAGGGCAAGTGACCCGGTCGCGCGGCTCCGGCCGCGCGGCGTCTGCCGGCTGACGGTTCCCACCTCCTGAGGGACACCCCGCGATGGCCGTGCGCGTCCTGCTGAGCGGTGCCTCGAGCCCGCTCGGGGTGCTCGTGCGACGGGAGCTCGACCGCCGGGGGGTCGAGGTGCTGACCTCCGACGACACCCCGGCCGGGGCACCCGGCTCCCGCCCGGCCCTCGCCGCCCTCCTCGAGGCCGCCGACGTCGTGGTCGAGACCGGCGTCGCCGGGACCGCCGCCGAGTACGGGACCGTGCCCGGGAACGGGGTGGCTCGAGTCGGCGGCGCCGGGTCCACCGGACCCGAGGCGCGGGCGGCCGCGCTGCTCGCCGCGCTCACCGAGCACCCGCCGCGCCGGTACGTGCTGGCCTCGACCGGCTCGGTGTACGGCGCCTCGGCCCGCAACCCGGCGCTGTTCGGCGAGGACCACTCCGGCCACCGGGTGTCCTCGCGGGTCGCCGACCGCTACTCCGACCGGTACTCCGAGCCCGCCGGGCGCGGTCTGGCCGAGCTGCCGCGCGGCGCCGGCGGGGCCGTCGGAGGCAGAAGTGGAGTCCGGGGGCTCGGCGGCGTCGGTGGGGTGGCGGTCGGGGCCGCTGGTGACGTGCCGGACCTGGTGGCGCACCGGCTCGGCGCGCCCGGCTCGAGCGACACCGCGGTCGCCCTCGAGCGCTACGTGCGGGGGACCGCCCGGCGGTGCCCGGACACCGCCTTCACCGTGCTCCGCCTGGCCGAGGTCGTCGGCCCCACCTCGCGCACGGCGTTCGCCGACCTGCTCCGCTCGCCGGTCGTGCCGATGGTCGCCGGCTACGACCCGCGGCTGTCCCTGCTGCACGAGGACGACGCCGCGACCGCCGTCGTGCTCGCCGCCACCCGTGACGGGCGAGCCGATCCGGCCGTCCCCGCGCTGCCCGCCGGCGCCACCCCGGCCGAGGGCCCCGTCCCCGTGCCGCCGGGCGGCGCGGCGGGCCGGGTCGAGGTCCTCAACGTCGCCGGCCGCGGGGCGGTCTCGGTGTCCGCGGTCGCGCACGGGCTCGGCCGGCTCCGGGTGTTCGTCCCGGGTCCGCTGCTCGGCGCCGGGCCGGGCGCCGGGCGGATCCCGCCGGCGCTGCGCGCCCTGCTCACCCACGGCCGCTGCCTCGACGTGGGGCGGCTGGCCGCGGCGCTGGACTGGACGCCCGACCTCGACGGCCGCGCGG
>CAXSIB010000399.1:0-3405 GCA_964237095.1 uncultured Actinomycetales bacterium | reverse complement strand
CGCCTGGTGACCGTCGTCGACGCCGGTCCCGGTGCGTTGAGCGCGGTCCTCGCGGCGGGGGCCATCCGCAGCGTGTTCCAGCCGATCGTCGACCTGACCACCTCGGGGGTCGTCGGGTACGAGGCGCTGGCCCGGGGGCCGGTGGGTCGGTGGCAGTCCCCCGACGACCTGTTCGCCGCCGCCCGCGACCAGGGGTGCCTCACCGCGCTGGACGCCGCGTGCCGGCGGGCGGCGTTCGCCGGTGCCCGCGCCCGCCGCCTGACCGCGCCGCTGACGGTGTTCGTCAACGTGGAGCCCGCGGCGTTGGACGGCGAGGGCCCCGACGGCGGGCTGGGCGCCGACCAGCAGGCCGCCCGGGGTCTGCGGGTGGTCGTGGAGTTCACCGAACGCGCGCTGGGGGCCAACCCCGCGGACCTGCTCCGCAGCGTCGACCAGGTCCGGGCACTGGGCTGGGGGGTCGCCCTGGACGACGTCGGCGCCGAACCGCTGTCGCTGGCGTTCATGTCCCTGCTGCGCCCGGACGTGGTCAAGCTCGATCTGCGCCTGGTCCACGACCATCCCGGGCGGGAGGTCGCGCAGATCATGAACGCGGTCAACGCCTACGCCGAACGCAGCGGGGCCACCATCCTCGCCGAAGGCATCGAGACCTCCCGCCACCTGCGGATGGCCCGGGCACTGGGCGCCACCCTCGGACAGGGCTGGCTGTTCGGGCACCCCGTCCCCGACCCGCCCCCGGCCGCGACCGGCCCTTCGCTCCTACCGCCGCCCTACCCGGCTCAGACTGGTCCGCGGCCGGCCAGCCCCTTCGGGTGCCTGCCACCCGGCGCGACCCTGCGACGGGCACCGAAGTCGCTGCTCATCGAGGTCAGCACGCACCTCGAACGGGAAGCCCTGCGCCTCGGACCGACCGCTCTGGTGGCCGCGACGTTCCAGGACGCCGTCAACCTCACTCCGGCCACCGCGGCCCGCTACTCCCAGCTCGCCCACCACACCGGGCTCGTCGCCGTCCTCGCCCGGGACCTGACCCCCGCCCTGGTCCCACCCGGCGTCCGGGGCGTCCCGCTGCGCGCAGACGACCCCGTCTGCGGGGAATGGGACGTGATCGTCCTGGACCCACACTTCGCGGCGGCACTCCTGGCCCGTGACCTCGGGGACACCGGACCCGACCCCGACCGCACCTACGAGTTCACCCTCACCTACCACCGGCCCACCGTCGAAGCCGCAGCCCACACCCTCATCTCCCGGGTCCACGCGAGCAGCAAGCGGGCGACGACCACCGCAGGACAGCAGGTCGTCTCAGCAGGTGGATCGGCGCGGGTAGGACCCGGATGGGGCCGGCGCGGGTCTCTGAGCAGCGCCGACACCCGTGCCAGGATGCCCGCGTGACCAACGACCGGTCTCCGGTGCTCGACCGGTGGGAGCTCCAGGCCGTCGTCGCCGCGCTCGCCCTCGGCCAAGCTGTGCTGTCCACCTGGTCGCCCGCCGCAGACGCGAGCGACCCGCTGTCGGAGCCGGTCCGACAGTGGCGGGCGCGGCGGCGGCAGGACTCCGGACGTGATCCGTCGCGTGCACGGATCGCGCGCGAACGGGCGTGGTTGCGTGCCGGCGTCAGCGTCTGGGTCGCCTGGCGGTTCTACCGGATCGAGCGTCCCGGCCGACGCTGACCGCTCGGTCTGGTGACCCCGCTGGACCTGGTGACCGTGCTCGATCGGGTGACCCTGCTCGATCGGGTGACCCGGCTCCCAGGATGTCCGTCGACATCGACCCGGTCCGCGAGCTCCTGACCGTCGCGTGCGTCCGGAGTCCCGATCAGACTCGTTCTGTCGGGCGGTGGCCTGATGGCCGTCGACGACGCGTGTGCGGGGCCCGTGTCAAGGCAGCAGGACGGTTCGCTGGAAGGGGCGGCCGTGGGTGGCGGCGTGGGTGATGGCCGCGTTGACCTCGTCGAGGCCGAAGGTGGTGACCTCCTCGCGGCCGAGGTCGAGCAGCCCGGCGCGGACGAGGGCGATGAGGCCGGGGTTCGCGGTGGCCGGGCCCATCCACTGCCCGCGGACGGTCACGGAGTTCCGCATCAGCCACGGGTAGGGCAGCGCGAGGTCATCCCCGCCGAGCATGCCGACCCCGCCCATCAGGACCACGCGGCCGTACTCCCGGACGGTCATCGCGGCGGTCCGGACCGGTCTCGGTCCGGCGGCCGGGGGGAGCAGGTCGAGGACCACGTCGACCGGGCCGTCGGCGGCGGTCTGCAGGGCGGCCCGGTCGGTGTCCTCCTGCCCGGTGAGGACCACGGTCGTGACCCGGTCCCCGAGGCGCCGCCGCAGGTCGGCGAGGACGTCGGGGTCGCGCCCGGCGAGCACGACCCGCCCGGCTCCCATCGCGAGAGCGACCGCGGCCCCGGCGCTGCCGAAGTTGCCGGTGGCGCCGCTGACCACGACGGTCTCCCCGGCCTGCAGGCCCGCGGCGGTCAGCCCCCCGTACGGGACGAGATGGATCCCGATCGCCGCCCACCGGGCAGCGCCCGCCGGGTCGAGCCCGGTCACGCCGAGCGGGTGGACGTTTTCGGTGGGGACGACGATCCGGGTGGCCCAGGCCCCGTCGTGGTAGCGGCGGGACAGCCGCAGCCCGCCCTCACCGCGTGAGCTCCAGCCCTGCAGGGTGATGTCCGGGGTCCGCGGGTCGTCGCGGGAGCGGACGGTCGGGTCGCACCACACCCAGTCCCCGACCCGCAGCCGCGTCGAGTCCGTGCCGAGTGCCTGGATCTGGCCGATGCCGCCGATCCCGGGCACGACGGGCGGTTCCAGCGGGTAGCGGCGGCGCCCGCTGAACACCTCGGCCGCGTAGGGGAGGACCCCGGCCGCGGCGACCTCGACCACCACGTCACCCGCCGCCGGCTCCGGGTCGGGTCGGTCTTCGACGACCAGCGGTCTCCCGAACTGGCGCAGGACTGCGGCGCGCATGGTGCCTCCCGGTGTCGGTCCCACAGAGCTGACGGATGCTCTGCTGCGACCGTAGGAACGGTCGAGGCCATGCGGCCAACGACAGTCCTGCACATTAGGTATGCCTGACCCGCATGGAACCGTCGCTGACCGGGCTGCGGGTGCTGCGGGAGGTCGCCGAGCGGGGCACCTTCACCGCGGCCGCAGCCGCCGTCGGGTACACCCAGTCGGCGGTGTCCCGCCAGATCGCCGCCCTCGAACGCGCCGCCGGCGCCGTCCTGGTGGAGCGGCGACCTGGCGGGGTCCGGCTGACCCCCGCCGGGCTGGTCCTGCTCCGCCACACCCGGGTCGCCCTCGACGCCGTCGATGCCGCCGCCGCGGAGCTGTCCGCCCCCACCGCCCGCCGGCCCGTGGTCCGGCTCGGGTACTTCCCGAGCGCCGGGGCCACCCTGCTACCGCGGGCGCTGGT
>CAXSIB010000398.1:0-3405 GCA_964237095.1 uncultured Actinomycetales bacterium | reverse complement strand
CGGCCTGGCCGCGCTGGTCACCCACCCCGTCGCGCTCGCCGCGACCGTCCGCCACGGCCTCGGTCCCGGGCGCGGGGTGCGCGGGCGCCTCAAGCGGCTCGCCTACGTCGCCGAGGCGGTCCCGGTGCACCGGCTGCTGCGCGACCGCGGCCTGCGCCACCTGCACGTGCACTTCGCCAACAACGCCGCGGACATCGCCGAGCTCGCGGTGCACCTCGGCGCGCGGATCGACGGCCCCGGCAGCTGGTCGTGGTCGATGTCGATGCACGGTCCCACCGAGTTCGCGGACCCGGTCGGCTACCGGCTCCCGGCCAAGGTCGCGGCGGCCGCGTTCGTGGCCTGCATCTCCGACTTCTGCCGCCGGCAGCTGCTCGCGGTCGCGCCGCGGGCGGCCGTCGAGGACCTGCCGATCGTGCACATGGGGGTGGACACCCGCGACTTCCCCGCGGCCGGGGCCGAGCGGGCCGCCCGGTCGACCGGGTCGCCCGGGGCGACGGGCGCGGCCGGGGCGCCCGGGCCGCTGCGGGTGCTGTTCGTCGGGCGGCTCGTGCCCGAGAAGGCCCCGGTCGACCTGGTCGAGGCCGTCGCGCGCACCGGGCGTCCCGTCGAGGTCCGGATCGTCGGCAACGGCCCCCTGCGGGCCGACGTGGAGGCGCGGATCGCGGCGCTGGGGCTCGCCGGGTCGGTGCGCTGCCTGGGCGGGCTCGGGCAGGACGAGCTGCCGGCGCACTACCGCTGGGCGGACGTGTTCTGCCTCCCGAGCCACGCCGAGGGGGTCCCGGTCGTGCTCATGGAGGCGATGTCGACCGAGCTGCCGGTGGTGACCACCACGATCGCCGGCATCCCGGAGCTGGTGGACGAGACCAACGGGGTGCTGGTGTCCCCCGGCGACGTCGACGCCGTCGCGGGCGCCCTGCGGCTGCTCGCCGACGACGCCGAGCTGCGGGCGGCGCTCGGGCGGCGCGGGCGCGAGACCGTGCTGCGGGACTACCGCAGCTCGGTGAACGCGGCCCGTCTGCGCACCCGCTTCGACGCACTGCCGACGGCCGGCGCGGTCGGTGGCGCCGAGGGCGCCGGCGTCCGGACCGCCGCCGCCGGACCGACGGAGCTCGCCGCCCGCTGACCGACGTCACCGCCGGCCGCGGCGGCGCGGGGTCGGACGTCAGCCGAGGGCGTGGGCGAGGTCGGCGACGAGGTCCGCGGCGTCCTCGATGCCGACGGACAGGCGGATCAGGTCGTCGGGGACCTCGAGCTCGGACCCGGTGACGCTCGCGTGGGTCATCCGCGCGGGCAGCTCGATCAGGGACTCCACCCCGCCGAGGGACTCGGCGAGGGTGAACACCGTGGTCGCGGCGCAGACCGCCAGGGCGGCCTCGACGCCACCGCGCACGCGGAAGGAGACCATGCCGCCGTAGCGGCGCATCTGGGCCTTCGCGGCGGCGTGGCCGGGATGGCCGGGCAGGCCCGGGTACAGGACCTCCGACACCGCCGGGTGGTCGGCGAGCAGGGCCACCACGGCCTCGGCGTTGTCGCAGTGGCGCTCCATGCGCACCGCGAGGGTCTTCAGACCCCGCAGGGTGAGCCAGGCGTCGAACGGCCCGGCCACCGCCCCCGACGCGTTCTGCAGGAACGCCAGCCGCTCGCCGAGCTCGGGGTCGAGGGCGACGAGCGCGCCGCCGACGACGTCGGAGTGCCCGCCGGCGTACTTGGTCGTGGAGTGCACGACGACGTCGGCACCGAGCGCGAGGGGCTGCTGCAGGTACGGCGAGGCGAAGGTGTTGTCGACCACCAGCAGCGCCCCCGCGGCGTGCGCGATGTCCGCCAGGACGGCGATGTCGGCCACGGTGAGCAGCGGGTTGGTCGGGGTCTCCACCCAGACGGCCTTCGTCAGACCCGGCCGGATCGCCGCGGCCACCTTCTCCGGGTCGGTGAGCGGGACGGCGCTGAACTCCAGTCCCCACTCGCTCAGGACCCGCGCGAACAGCCGGTAGGTGCCCCCGTAGGCGTCGTCCGGGATGACGACGTGGTCCCCGGGCCGGCAGATCGTCCGCAGCAGCACGTCCTCCGCGGCCAGCCCGGACGCGAACGCGAGCCCGCGGGCGCCCCCCTCGAGGGACGCCAGGCAGGTCTCCAGCGCGGTCCGGGTGGGGTTGGCGCTGCGGGAGTACTCGTACCCGCCGCGGGTGCCCCCGACGCCGTCCTGCTTGTAGGTCGACACCTGGTGGATGGGGACGACGACGGCGCCGGTCGTCGGGTCCGGGTCCTGCCCGGCGTGGATGGCGCGGGTGGAGAAACCGGGCTGGGCGGTGGGATCGGCTGGCACGGCCCGAGCCTACGAGGCGGCCCCGGTCGGGCGCCGGGCCGCGGGGGCCCGAGCGCTGCTCAGGACCCGTAGACCGCCGAGGTGCCGTAGCTGCTCGCGCCGTAGGTCGCCGCGGGCGTCGTGGCCGCCGCAGCGGTGGCGGCGAGGCCGGGGACCTGGACGGCGGCGGTCACGGCGGCGGCGAGACAGCCGGCCCGGAGGAAGAGGCGACGGTTCATGGTGATCCTGTCCAGAAATGGTGGGCCCGGCGTGGTCGCCGTGGGCGATGGCTTGAGTCAGCCATTCACCACCTGAGTCCGGACTGATTCCCCGGTCATTCCTGAGTCGCATCTGGTCATTCCTGAGCAGCACCTGAAATGACGCCCACCTGACCTGCGACCGCACGCTCAGGTGCCATTCACCTGAGCCCGAACTGGCTCCCGGCGCCCGACTGCGCTGTGTCTGTGCTGCTCAGCGCGGTGCCGGCGGCAATTCCACCGGCGTCGACGGCGTTCAGCCGCGGGTCGGACCGCCCGCGGGGAGCCATTCCTCGCGACGCTCGCGGTCGCCAGCCGCCATCGCCCCCGGACCTCGGTCGGACATCCCGGCGGCCGTGTCGGACGAGTCGGGGACGGGCGCCGTGAACTCTCCGAGACTGTGGTCGGGGACGAGGTTGACCACCAGTCCGTGCACCTGCACCCCGACCCGGTCCAGGCGGTCCAGGGCGCTGCGCACGTCGGCCCGCTCGGTCCGGCCCGCGGCCACGACGACGAGGGTCCCGTCGACGTGGGCGGCGAGACCGGCGGCCGCGGTCGAGGTCAGCACCGCCGGCGCGTCGACGACGACGTAGTCGAAGCGCTCGGTCAGCCGGTCGAGCACCTCCCCCATCGCCCGGGACGAGACGAGGGCGGCCTGTCCCGCCCGGGGCGAACCCGTCGGCAGGACCGCCGGGCGGCCGTCGTGGGCGGTCCGCAGCGCCGACTCCAGCGTGGCGTCGCCGGCGAGGACGTCGACGAGGCCGGGGCCCCCTCCCGCCGGGGTCGACGACGCGGCCGCCCCGCCGGGGGCCGCGTCCACCCGGACGACCCGCAGGCCGGCGGCCG
>CAXSIB010000397.1:0-3409 GCA_964237095.1 uncultured Actinomycetales bacterium | reverse complement strand
TGTCGCGCACGACGACCCCGAAACCGGGGCCGCCGCCGTCGGCCCCGCCGTCGCCGCCACCTCCACCGCCTCGGCCGCCACCCGAGCCGCCGACGCCGGCGAAGATGTCCTCGAACAGGTCGTACTGGCCCAGCGCCTGCGACTTCTTGCGCTCGACCGCCTCCTCGACGGCGCGCTCGTGCACCTCGGCGAGCGCGCGGCGGGCGTACCCGAGGGAGTCGAACGCGCCGGCCTTGATGAGGGACTCCAGCACCCGCTTCGTGCACGCCTGCTGGGGGATCTTCTCGAGGAAGTCGGCGAAGTCCGCGAACCGGCCGGACTCCCGCCGCGCCGCGACGATGGCCTCGACGACGTTCTCCCCGACGTTCTTGACCGCCGCGAGCCCGAAGCGGATGTCGGTGCCGACCGAGGCGAAGTCCGCGACGGAGTCGTTGACGTCCGGGGGCAGGACCTTGATACCGCGGCGGCGGCACTCGGCGAGGTAGAGCGCGGACTTGTCCTTGTCGTCGCCGACCGAGGTGAGCAGCGCGGCCATGTACTCGGCCGGGTAGTTCGCCTTCAGGTAGGCGGTCTGGTAGGAGACGAGCCCGTACGCCGCGGTGTGCGCCTTGTTGAACGCGTAGTCCGCGAAGGGCTCCATGGTCGCCCACAGGGCCTCCGTCGCGGCCCTGGAGTAGCCGTGCTCGGCCATCCCCGCCGCGAACTTCGGCTTCTCCTTGTCGAGGATCTCCTTCTTCTTCTTGCCCATCGCCTTGCGCAGCAGGTCCGCCCCGCCGAGGGAGAACCCGGCGACCTTCTGCACGATCGCCATCAGCTGTTCCTGGTAGACGATCACACCGTAGGTGGGGAGCAGGATCTCCGCGAGGGGCTCGACCAGCTCGGCGTGGATCGGCGTGATCTTCTTGCGGCCGTTCTTCCGGTCGGCGTACTCGTTGTGGGAGTTCATCCCCATCGGGCCCGGCCGGTAGAGCGCGATGACCGCGGAGATGTCGGCGAAGGAGTCCGGGCGCATCGACCGCAGCAGCGCGCGCATCGGGCCGCCGTCGAGCTGGAACACCCCGAGGGTGTCCGCGCGGGCGAGGAGCTCGTAGGTGGGCTTGTCGTCCAGGGTCCGGCCGAGGGCGTCGAGGTCGAGGGTCGTGCCGCGGTTGGCGGCGATGTTCGCGACCGCGTTGTCGATCACCGAGAGGTTGCGCAGCCCCAGGAAGTCCATCTTGATCAGGCCGAGGGTCTCGCACGTCGGGTAGTCGAACTGCGTGATGATCGCGCCGTCCTTCTCCCGGCGCATCACGGGGATGACGTCCTGCAGCGGCGCGCTGGACATGATGACGCCCGCCGCGTGCACCCCCCAGTTCCGCTTGAGGTTCTCCAGCCCGCGGGCGGTGTCGACGACCTCGCGCACGTCGGCGCGCGCGTCGTAGAGGGAGCGGAACTCCCCCGCCTCCCCGTGGCGCTTGTGCGTGGTGTCGAAGATGCCGGCCAGCGGGATGTCCTTGCCCATCACCGCCGGCGGCATCGTCTTGGTGATCTCCTCACCGAGGCTGAACGGGTTCCCGAGCACCCGGGAGGCGTCCTTGATGGCGGCCTTGGCCTTCATCGTGCCGAAGGTGACGATCTGCGCGACGTGGTCCTCGCCGTAGCGGTCGGCCACATAGCGGATGACCTCGTCCCGGCGGCGGTCGTCGAAGTCGACGTCGATGTCGGGCATCGACACGCGCTCGGGGTTGAGGAAGCGCTCGAACAGCAGCCCGTGCTGCAGCGGGTCGATGTCGGTGATCCCGAGCAGGTAGCAGATCACCGAGCCGGCGGCGGAACCGCGGCCCGGGCCGACCGGGATGTGCTGGCGCTTGGCCCAGTTGATGAAGTCCGCGACCACCAGCAGGTAGCCGTTGAAGCCCATGCTGCCGATGACGCCGAGCTCGTACTCGACCCGCTCGCGCCCGACCGCGTCCAGGCCGTCCGGGAAGCGCGCGCGCAGCCCCGTGTCCACCTCCGCCCGCATCCACGTGGTGTCGTCGTGGCCTTCCGGGACCGGGAACCGGGGCATGTAGCGGCCCTCGGTCTCGTCGAAGGAGACCTCGCACCGCTCGGCGACGAGCAGGGTGTTGTCTCACGCCTCGGGCAGCTCGGCGAAGTCCGCGCGCATCTGCTCCGCGGTCTTGACGTAGTACTGGTCGCCCTCGAGGCGGAACCGGTTCGGGTCGGCGAGGGTCGACCCGGACTGGACGCAGAGCAGCGCCTCGTGGGTCTTCGCGTCCTCGGCCCGGGTGTAGTGCAGGTCGTTCGTCGCGATCAGCGGGATGCCCACCTCGCGGGCGAGGCGCAGTAGGTCGGTCCGGACGGTGCGCTCGAGGTCGAGCCCGTGGTCCATGACCTCGCAGTAGTAGTTCTCCGCGCCGATGATCTCGCGCATCCGCCCCGCGGCCTTGACGGCCTCGTCGTAGCGGCCGAGGCGCAGCCAGGTCTGCACCTCCCCGGACGGGCAGCCGGTGGTCGCGATGAGCCCCTCGGCGTGCTCGGCGACGAGCTCGTGGTCCATCCGCGGCTTGTAGAAGAAGCCCTCGATGCTGGCCCGCGAGGACAGCCGGAACAGGTTGTGCATGCCCTGGGTCGTCCGGGCGAGCAGCGTCAGGTGGGTGTAGGCGCCGCCGCCGGAGACGTCGTCGCGGCCGCCCGGCCCCCACTGGACCCGGCGGCGCTCGGAGCGGTGGGTGCCGGGGGCGAGGTAGGCCTCCGTCCCGATGATCGGCTTGACCCCGTGCGCGGCGGCGGCCTTGTAGAGCTCGTACGCGGCGTGGACGTTGCCGTGGTCGGTGACCGCGATCGCCGGCATCCCGAGCCGCGCGGCCTCGCTCGCGAGGTCCTCGATCTTCGCGGCGCCGTCCAGCATCGAGTACTCGCTGTGGACGTGCAGGTGCACGAAGGAGGAGCCGGGCATGGTCAGGACTCTAGGTCGCGGGGCCTCCCGGCCGGACGATCACGGCGAGCCCCGCAGGCCGCCCCGCGTGTTGCGTCCTCAGGCGTCGGCGAGGACGTCGAGGGCGTGGCGGAGGTCGGGGGCGGGCTCGGAGTCGAAGGTCACCCGCGCGCCGCCCGCCGGGTGGTCGAAGGCGAGGCGGACGGCGTGCAGCCACTGCCGGGACAGCCCGAGCCGGGCGGCCAGCGTCGGGTCCGCCCCGTAGGTCAGGTCCCCGGCGCAGGGGTGGCGCAGCGCCGACAGGTGGACCCGGATCTGGTGGGTCCGCCCCGTCTCCAGGTGGACCTCGAGCAGCGTCGCGTAGTGGAAGCCCTCGAGGGTCGACCAGTGGGTGACCGACGCCCGGCCCCCGTCGGCCTCCGCGACGACGGCCCAGCGGCCGTCCCCGGCGGGGTGCCGGCCGATGGGGGCGTCGACGGTGCCGACCGGCTC
>CAXSIB010000396.1:0-3414 GCA_964237095.1 uncultured Actinomycetales bacterium | reverse complement strand
GCCCCCGCGGCCGCCACCGGGGCCGGCGCCGGTCCGGGGGGCGGGGTCGGGGTGCTCGCCGTGCCGACGACGGCGTTCCGGCACCGCGTCAGCGGAACCGAACGCCGCCGGATCACCGTGCTCGAGGGGAAGGCCGCCGTGTCGAAGGTCATCGGACCGGCCGCGACGGACCTGCTGCGGTCGCTGCGGCGCGGGTCGCCGGCGGCGGACGCGCGGGGGCCGGCGCGGCGCCTGGTCGCGGACCCGCTGCTGACCACCGAGCTGGACGCCGCGACGCTGCGCGGCGGCCGGCCGCTGGAGCACCTGCTGCCGGGCAGCTCGCCGCGCTACCGCCTCGTCCGCGCCGGCATCGCGGCCCGCTACCACCGGGTGCCGCCGGGCTGGCCGGACCGCGCGATCGGGGTCGGCGGACCGGCCGGCGACGCACCGACGCGGGAGGCGGGGGCATGAGCGACCACCCGACCGGCGGGCCGGTCGACCTCGTCGTGATCGGGCTCGGGTACGTCGGGCTGCCCCTCGCGCAGGCCGCGGTCCACGCCGGGCTGCGGGTGGTCGGGCTCGACGCGTCGGCGCGGGTCGTGGCCGGCCTGACCGCCGGCCGCTCGCACGTCGACGACCTCGGCGACGCCGACATCGCGGCGATGGTCGCGGCCGGGTTCACCGCGACGACCGACCCCGCGGTCCTCGCCGCGAGCGACGTCGCGGTCATCTGCGTCCCGACCCCGCTGTCGGCCGAGGGCGGCCCGGACCTGACCGCGGTGGTCGCCGCCGGCCGCAGCGTCGCCGACCACGTCCACGCCGGGATGCTGGTGGTGCTGGAGTCCACGACCTACCCGGGCACGACGGAGGAGGTCCTCCAGCCCCTGCTGGAGTCCGGCGGCCTGCGGGCGGGCGCCGACTTCGACCTCGCGTTCTCCCCCGAGCGCATCGACCCCGGCAACCCCGTGTACGGGATGAGGAACACGCCCAAGGTCGTCGGCGGGATCGACGCGGCCGGCACCGAGCGGGCGGCCGCGTTCTACGGCCGGTTCGTCGACACCGTCGTCCGGGCCCGCGGGACCCGCGAGGCGGAGATGTCGAAGCTGCTGGAGAACACCTACCGGCACGTGAACATCGCGCTCGTCAACGAGATGGCGCAGTTCTGCCACGCCCTCGGCATCGACCTGTGGGACGCGATCACCTGTGCGGCCAGCAAGCCGTTCGGCTTCCAGGCGTTCCGCCCGGGCCCCGGCGTCGGCGGGCACTGCATCCCGATCGACCCGAACTACCTGTCCCACAAGGTGCTCTCCGCACTCGGCTACCCGTTCCGGTTCGTCGAGCTGGCGCAGGAGATCAACGCGGGCATGCCGGACTACGTCGCCCGCCGGGTCCGCGACCTGCTCGCCGCCGACGGGGTCGCCCTCGACGGCGCGCGGGTGCTGCTGCTCGGGGTGACCTACAAGGCCGACATCGCCGACCAGCGGGAGTCCCCGATCGTGCCGCTCGCGCGGGCGCTGATCGGCGCCGGCGCGACCCTGGCCTACCACGACCCGCACGTCGGGACCTGGGACGTCGGCGGCGCCCGCCTCACCAGCGTCGCCGACCTGCCCGCCGCGGTCGCGGCCGCCGACGTGACCGTGCTCACCCAGGCCCACCGCGGGTACGACCTCGCGGCGATCGCCGGGGCCGCCCGCCGCCTGCTCGACACCCGCGGGGTCGTCCCGCCCGGTCCCGCGGTCCAGCGGCTCTGAGCCGGCGGGCGTCGCTAGGGTCGGCCCGTGACCGCCGCGACGACCGACGACCGCATCACCCCCCTCGCCGTCCCCGGCGCCTGGGTGTTCACCCCGCGCCAGTTCACCGACCCGCGGGGGGTGTTCCTCGAGTGGTTCCGCACCGAGGCGTTCACCGCCGTGACCGGGCACGCCCTCGACCTCGCCCAGGCCAACTGCTCGGTGTCCACCCGCGGGACGCTGCGCGGGATCCACTTCGCCGACGTCCCGCCCGGGCAGGCGAAGTACGTGACCTGCCTGGCCGGCGCGGTCCTCGACATCGTCGTGGCCATCCGGGTGGGGTCCCCCACCTTCGGCGCGCACGACGCCGTCCGCCTCGACGACGTCGACCGCCGCGCGGCCTACCTGGCCGAGGGCCTCGGGCACGCGTTCCTCGCGCTGTCGGACGCCGCGACCGTCGCCTACCTCTGCTCCACGGTCTACAGCCCCACCGGGGAGCACGGGATCAGCCCGACCGACCGGGCGCTGGACCTGCCGCACACGGTGCCCGGCTGGCCCGCGGACGTCGAGCTCCTCCTGTCCGACAAGGACGTGGCGGCCCCGACGCTGGCCGAGGCGGCCGAGGCCGGACTGCTGCCGCAGTGGTCGGTGTGCGAGGAGTTCGCCGCCGGGCTCGCGGCCCGCGGCGCCGGCCCGGCGGCGGCCCGCTGATGCCGCGGGCGCTGATCGTCCGCCACCACGCCGACGCCGGCGCCGGCTGGGTCGGTGAGCGCCTCGAGCAGCTGGGCTACGACCTGCAGACCGCCGACCTGGGCGACGCCGCCCCCGCCGGCCGGGCCGAGCTGCCCGCCGCCGGGGCGTACGACGTCGCGGTCGTCCTCGGGGCGTCCTGGTCGGTCAACGACGTCGACGACCCGGCGTCGGACACCGAGCGCTGGCTGCGCCCGGAGCTGGAGTGGGCCGCCGACGCGGTCGCGCACGACGTGCCGGTGCTGGGGATCTGCTTCGGCGCGCAGGTCGTCGCCCGCGCGCTCGGCGGGACGGTGACCGCGATGCCCGCGACCCAGCTCGGCTGGTTCGACATCGCCGGCGACCCTTCGACGGGCCTGCCCGCGGGCACGTGGGCCCAGTACCACGGGGACACCGTCTCGACCGTCCCCGCGGCGGCGGACCTGCTCGCCACCGACGGCTTCGGGACGCAGGCGTTCCGGGTGGGCCGGACCCTCGCGGTCCAGTTCCACCCCGAGGCGAGCGCCGACGTCCTGGCGGGCTGGGCCGCCGCCCCGGCGGGTGCCGCCGAGGTCGCCGCCACCGGCGTGGACGTCGAGACCCTGCGCGCCGCCGGCCGGGCGGTCCAGGACGACGCCCGCACCCGCTGCCACGCCCTCGTCGACGCCTGGCTCGCCCTGCGCTGAGGGACCGCGTGCGCGGGACCGAGCCGGTGGGACGCCCGGCCGGTCACGCGGCGGCGGCGAGCAGGGCGACGCCGGCCGCGGCCAGGGCGAGGCCGAGCACCTGGACCCGCCGGACGCGCTCGTGGAGCACCACCGCGGCCAGCAGGACCGTGCCGGCCGGGTAGAGGGACACCACGACCGCGACCAGGCTGAGCAGCCCCGCGCGGGCGGCGTACAGGAACAGGACGTTGGCGGCGGTGTCGAGCAGGCCGGCCGCCACCACGAGCGGCAGCGCCGCCCGCGGCGGGCGC
>CAXSIB010000395.1:0-3443 GCA_964237095.1 uncultured Actinomycetales bacterium | reverse complement strand
GACGGCCACGCCCCGCCGGGGCCGGCGCCCGGGGGTGGACAGCCGAGGCGGGGCGCGGGGCGGGGCCGGTGACCGAACCGTGACCACGACGCGGCGGGAGGCCCCGTGACTTTGTCGTGCCGGGATGCCAGTATCGGCGTCGGCCCTCACTCGGATCGTCCGGCACGTTCCTGCCGGTGAAGGGAAAGACGCACCATGGCAACAGTGACCTACGACAAGGCCACCAGGATCTACCCGGGGACCGAGCGTCCCGCGGTCGACAAGCTCGACCTGGAGGTCGCCGACGGCGAGTTCCTGGTCCTCGTCGGCCCCTCGGGCTGCGGGAAGACCACCTCGCTGCGCATGCTCGCCGGCCTCGAGGAGGTCGACGACGGCGCGATCCGCATCGGCGACCGCGACGTGACGAACCTGCCCCCCAAGGAGCGGGACATCGCGATGGTGTTCCAGAACTACGCGCTGTACCCGCACATGACGGTGGCCGAGAACATGGGCTTCGCGCTCAAGATGGCCGGGGTCAACAAGGACGAGCGCGCCCGCCGCGTCCAGGAGGCCGCCAAGCTCCTGGGCCTGGAGGACTACCTCACCCGCAAGCCGGCCAAGCTCTCCGGCGGCCAGCGCCAGCGGGTCGCCATGGGCCGCGCGATCGTGCGTGAGCCCCGGGTGTTCCTCATGGACGAGCCGCTGTCGAACCTCGACGCCAAGCTCCGCGTGTCCACCCGCACCCAGATCGCGTCGCTCCAGCGCCGCCTCGGCATCACCACGGTCTACGTCACCCACGACCAGACCGAGGCCATGACGATGGGCGACCGGGTCGCGGTCCTCAAGGACGGGCTGCTCCAGCAGGTCGACTCCCCGCTGAACCTTTACGACCACCCCGCGAACATCTTCGTGGCCGGGTTCATCGGCTCGCCCGCGATGAACCTCATCGAGGGTCGCCTCGCCGGTGACGGCGTCGCGGTCGGCGCCTTCACGATCCCGATCCCGCGCGACGTCTTCACCAAGGCGGGCTCGGACTCCAACGTGACGGTCGGCATCCGCCCGGAGGCCTTCAAGCTCGCCACCGACGGCCAGGACGGCCTGCCCGTCACGGTCGAGGTCGTCGAGGAGCTCGGCGCGGAGGGCTTCATCTACGCCAGCTCCGACGTGTCGGGGACCCCGGCGCAGATCATCGCCCGCCACGACGGCCGGTTCCCGATCCAGCGCGGCCAGAAGGTCACGCTCTCGGTGGACTCGTCCAAGCTGCACGTCTTCCAGACGGCGACGGGCGAGCGCCTCACCTGATCCACCGCACGGCCGCACTCGGCAGTCTCAGCACCACCGCACCGCAGCACTGGGTGCCGCGGCGCCGAGCACGGCAGGCATGACGACAGCGGCCGGGACCCAGCGGGTCCCGGCCGCTGCTGTCCGTCCCAGCGTCTACCGTCATCGCCGGGGCGTGGCCCGCCCCGCCGCCACCGGCTGCGCACCCGCCGCCGGCGCCGGCCGCCACGACGGAAGGCCGGCAATGCCCCTGCGTGTCCTCGCGGTGCCCGCCGAGCGCGAGCTGCTCGGGCTGCCCTGGGACGTCCCGCTGGAGGACTGGCCGCTGACCACCCTCGTCGCCCTCCCCCGCGGCATCTCCCGCCACACCGTCCGCTTCGTCCGGCTCAAGGGCCACGTGTTCGCGGTCAAGGAGATCGCGGAGCACGTCGCGATCGGTGAGTACCGGATGCTGCGCGACCTGCAGCGCCTCGACGCGCCCGCGGTCGAGGCGGCCGGGGTCATCTCCGGCCGCGAGGACTCCTCCGGCGCCCCCCTCGAGGCGGTGCTCATGACCCGCCACCTGCAGTTCGCGATGCCCTACCGCGCGCTGTTCAGCCAGACGCTGCGCCCGGAGACCACGATCCGCCTCGTCGACGCCCTCGTCGCGCTGCTCGTGCGCCTGCACCTGGCCGGCTTCTACTGGGGCGACTGCTCGCTGTCGAACACCCTGTTCCGCCGCGACGCCGGCGCCTTCGCGGCGTACCTGGTCGACGCCGAGACGGGCGCCTTCCACGAGGCGCTGTCGACGGGGCAGCGGGAGTACGACATCGACCTGGCCCGGACCAACATCTTCGGCGAGCTCGCGGACCTGGAGGCGGGCGAGCTGCTCGACGAGAGCCTGGACTCCCTCGAGGTGGCCGACCTCGTCGTGGCCCGCTACCGGTCGCTGTGGGCGGAGCTGACCCGGGCCGAGGAGTTCGACACCCGGCAGATGTACCGGATCGACACGCGCATCCGCCGCCTCAACGACCTCGGGTTCGACGTCGCCGAGCTGGACATCGTCACCGACGTGGACGGCCAGACCGTCCGGATCGAGCCGAAGGTGGTCGACCCGGGCCACCACAGCCGCCGGCTGCTGCGCCTGACCGGCCTCGACGTCGAGGAGAACCAGGCCCGCCGGCTGCTCAACGACCTCGACGCCTACCGCGCGTACACCGACCAGCAGAACGAGGAGGAGGAGATCGTCGCCCACGAGTGGCTGACGACGGTCTTCGAGCCCGTGGTCCGGGCGGTCCCGCGGTCGCTGCGGGGCAAGCTCGAGCCGGCCGAGGTCTTCCACGAGGTCCTGCTCCACCGCTGGTACCTCTCCGAGCAGGCCGGCCACGACGTCGGCATCACCAGTGCGCTGCGCTCCTACGTCGACGACGTCCTGCCCACCAAGCCCGACGAGCAGGCGGTCCTCGGCCGCCGCCCCAGCCGGCGCGAGCGGGCCGACGGCGGCGAGGAGCTGCCGGCCGGCACCGGGGCCGACGGGGCCGAGAGCGACGCCGAGACCACCCAGGAGCTCCGCCTGACCCTCGAGGACCTGATGGCCTGACGCCGCTCGGCGTCCCGTCCGCCGACCCGATCGCGACTCCCGGCAAAAGACGTCCCCGGTCCGGCCATCCGGCCCGGCCCGGGCGGCGAACCGTTCGGGTAGTCGGGAGTCGGGGCCGGTACGCGCCCCCCGGGGGGGAGTTCTCGTGCACCAGTCCGTGCGGTCGATGCAGCTGTGGAGGTCGGCGCCGGCCGGCCGTCCCGAGGGCCGGGCCCCGACCCTCGTCGCCGTCCCGCCGCCCGCAGGACCGTCACACGCCGGGCCGCCGCCCGCGGGTCCGCCACCGCTGACCCGCCCGGTCCGGCTCGGCGTGGTGGACCGTCACGAGGTGGTGCTCCGCGGCCTCGCCGGCTTCTTCGCCGCCGCTGACGCCCCGGTGCGCCTCGTGGTGGCCGCCGCGACCGTCGCCGAGATGCTCGACGCCCGCGCTGAGGTGGACGTGGTGCTGTTCGACGCGGCCGCGGCCGACGGGCCCGCGGTGTGCCACGGCATCCGGGCGCTGCGCGGCACCGGTGCCGCCGTCGTCCTCTACACCGCCGATCGCGAACCGGGCCTGCTCCGGGCCGCCGCAGGAACCGGGGCCGCGGGCATCGTCCCGAAGTCC
>CAXSIB010000394.1:0-3448 GCA_964237095.1 uncultured Actinomycetales bacterium | reverse complement strand
ATCGCGGAGATGATCGTGAAGACCAGGGTGAACCCGACCGAGGAGATGAACGCATGGTCTCTGAACGCCCGGGTGAAGTTGGCGAACCCGACGAACTGGGTTCCAGAGTGACCGGTCAGAGCCGCGTTCGTGAACGACGCGTAGATGCAGTAGATGATCGGTCCGGCCAGGAAGACGACCAGCAGGACCACCGACGGTCCCACCGGCAGCCCCCGGAGCACGGTGCGCTGGACGGGGCGGCGCTGGGGCCGCCCCGTCGGGCGCATGTCGGCCCAGGACGCCATCAGGCCGTGGTGACCTTCGCACTCGTCACGATCTGGGTGACGCCCTGGGTGTAGAACTGCGAGGCCTGCGCCGGGGTGGCGGAGTTCGTCATCACCTTCTCCGTGGCCTGCTGGATCACCAATGAGATCTGGGAGTACGCCGAGTACGCCGGCCGGTAGATCGTGTCGGTGACCAGGTCGGAGAAGAACGCGTTGGTCGGGTTCGCCTTCACGAAGCTCGGGTCGGTGGCCACGTCGGTCCGGACCGGGATCTGGACCTGGTTGATGTCGTAGGCCAGCTCCCCGGCCTTCGACGTCAGGGTCTTGATGAGCTCCCACGCGGCGGTCGGGTTCTGGGCGTTCTTCGGGATGGCCCACGTCCAGCCCCCGGACATCGTGACCTTGCCCGTGCCCTGCCCGGTCTGGGTGGGCATGTACGCCTGACCCAGGGTCTCGTTCCACGCCGGCCACGGGGCCGCCCCCGTGGGCAGCCAGGTGCCCGACAGCCAGCTGCCGTCGATGTCGATCGCCATCTTGCCCTTGGGCAGGTACTCCTGCTGGACCGTGTTGCCCCACGTGGGGCCGAGAGCCAGCTGGGCGGTCGGCCCGAGGCCGGTGCTGAACACCTCCTGGATGAAGCTCAACGCGTCGGTGAACCCCTTCGTGCCGACCACCCACTTCTGGCTGGATTTGTCGAACAGGGTGCCGTTCGGGGTGCCGTAGAGGAGCATCTCGAAACCCTGCATGGACGCGGCCTCACCGACCCCGGTGCCGGAGTACACGTTCAACGGGATCACACCCGGCACCTTGGCCTTGATGGTCTTCGCGGCGGTGAGGATGTCGGCCCAGCTCTTCGGCTGCCAGGTGGTCGGCAGACCCGCCTGGGCGAAGATCTTCTTGTTGTACCAGATGGCCCGGACGTCGGTGCCGTCCGGGACCCCGTAGGTCTTGCCGTCCAGGGCCTGCGCCGCGGTCTTCGCGGTGGGCTTGAACTGCTTCCAGTCCGCCCACGTCTTCAGGTGGTCATCCAGGGCGGTCAGGTACCCCGCCGCGATGTCGGAGTTGATGAGGAACGTGTCCTCGTACACCACGTCCGGCGAGGTCCGCGGCGACCGCATCGCCAGCTCGAGCTTCGTGTAGTAGTCGTTCTCCGAGGCCAGGATCGGCTGCAGGTTGACCTTCGCCTGCGGGTTCGCCGCCTCGAACTGCTTGACGATCCCGGCCAGGAAGTTCGCCTGGACGTGGGAGGCGCCGAACTGCTGGAAGCTCACGTTCACGTTACCGGTCACCGCACCCGCACCATTGCTGGCCCCCGCACTGGCCGCCCCACCGGCCCCAGCCGGGGCGCTCGTGGTGGCCGTGGAAGCAGTGCCGCTCGACCCGCACGCCGCGACGCCCGCGACCGCGCTCGCTCCGGCCGCTGCCCTGATGAAGTCACGTCTGCGCATGTCTCTCCCTTGAGATGCCGCCGAACCGACCACGACGAACCACGCCCCTGACGGCTGAGCCAGGCGCCGGTCATGGCCTGCCGAACGGGTTGACCGTGCACGAAACGATATTTAACGTGGTGTGGACTGTCAAGCCACAAAACGGTCACAGCGGACTGGTCGGTGCGTGGCGCATCCGGGGCCCGGAGGTGCGATGGTGCGAACAGTGCGCAGGGCTGCGGCCGAGTCGGTGAAACGATCGAGGGGTCCATGACACGAGCACAGCCCGGTGGTCGACCGACGATGGTCGACGTCGCCCGGGCGGCTGGCGTCGCGGTCAGCACCGTGTCCCGGGTCGTGAACGCCGACGCCACCGTGGGCGCCGGCTTCGCCGACCGGGTCCACCGGGCCATCACCGACCTCGGGTGGGAAGCCGACGACCGCGCCCGCCATCTCCGCCTAGGCGTCAGCGGCACGATCGGCGCCGTCGTCGGCGAACTGGACAGCCCGTTCCTACGAAGCGCCGAACGGGCCGCTCGGGCCGCGGGCCTCATGGTCCTCACCATGTCCACCGAGAACGACGAACGCCTCGAAATGGAAGCGGTCCGGTCTTTGTCCCGGCGGCGGGTCGACGGCCTCATCATCGAGCAGGGCACCGAGACCGCGAACCCCTACCTCGAGGACCAGATCGGGCGGGGACTGCCCGTGGTCGCCATGGACCGCCCGCTGCCCGGGATCACGTCGGACTCCGTCATCAGCGACAACCCGCGGGGCATCGAACTCGCCTACGCCCACCTCGTCCGCCGCGGCCACCACCACATCGTCTACGTCGGGGACCACGAGACCTTGTTCACCGGCCGCGAGCGGGCCACCGCGTTCCGCCGCTGCGCCGGTGAACACGGCCACGACCACCGCCACCGGGTGTTCACCGGCCGGGTCACCCCGCAACGGGTCGCGGCCGACCTGGACCGGGCCCTCACCGCCCGACCCGCCCCCACCGCCCTCATCACCGGTAACGCCGGCATCACCACCCGAGCGTTCCAGCACCTCGGGATCGGTCTCGGCGGTCTCGCCTTCGTCGGCTTCGACGACCTCGAGCTGGCCACCATCCTCGACCCGCCCCTGACCGTCATCGCCCAGGACTACCCGGCCATGGGAGCCGCCGCAGTGCACATGATCACGACCCGGCTCAGCCAACCCCACCTCCCCCCCCGCCAGACCATCACCGCGGTCACCCTCATCGACCGCGGACCCCCTGCCGACCCGCTCACAAAGCGGTCCCAGAACCGGCGCCCTCCACCCGCAGCCCGCTCACCGCGGTCAAAGGTCGATGCGTGACCGGGCAGGAGGTCCTCATCGGCGCAGCAGCGCCGGTCGATCACGGCCTCGATGCCGGCGCGCTGGTGCGGCCCGGGCGGCAACGACGTCAAGGGCGGCACGAGCTGGCACCCCTGCTGAGCCCGCGAACCTGGTCGCGGGGATGGCCCGGGCCACCGGCTACGGGCCGTCAGGCTAAGCCTGGATCCACCGACGTGACTGGTTGATCGCGGTTCGGACGGCTTGTTCGGGGTCTGGTCGCGGGTGGTGGATCGGCGCATGCGGGTCTTGCCGGTCTGCCCGGCTGTTCCACTGCAGGTCTCCGGTCGGCCCGGTCGGGCGGGTGGGCAGGCCCGGGTGGTCCGCAGGCGGTGGTGAACAGCGCCTGCCAGGCGGTTTCCCACGGCCAGTCCCGCGGTAGGTGCAGGACGAGCCGGCGCG
>CAXSIB010000393.1:0-3458 GCA_964237095.1 uncultured Actinomycetales bacterium | reverse complement strand
AGCTGGTCGCCCGGATGGTCACCGCCGGACTCCTGCGCCGCCACGACGACCCCGCCGACGCCCGCGTCACCCGCCTCACGCTCACCGCGCTCGGCGAGCGGCTCCTGCGCACCCTCAGCGAGGCCCACCTCCCCCTCTTCCGAGAGCTCCACCGCACGAACGCCGAGCACCTCTCCGACTGACCGCGCCGACCGCCGGTCGTACCGCCTCGAGCACGGCGATCGCCTCGCCCGACGACCGATCTCCACCGTGGTCGCCAGCGGGCCGATCGAACCGACGCCCCGACCCGCGGCGAAGCGCCCCGCTCGGTCGAGCGGATGACCAAGGCAGAAAACGGTCGCAGCAGACCGGTCGGGTCGGCTCTCGGCGCGGGTCGCCGTGAGCGGCGAGCGGCCTGGCCCGGGATGACCGAGGTCCGGCTCACCCTCGCCACCCCGGACGGCGTGCGGTGGCCGGCCGTCCGGATCGTCGACGGGAGTCGACGGAGGACTTCTGCACCCGGGTGGCCCACGTCGACCCCGACGGCCCCTCGGATCTCGGGGTCACTCGACCCGGGTGACCACGAGCTGCTGCCGGTCGGCCCGGCCGCCGAGCGTGTCGAGGACGAGGCGGGGACCATCGACCGCGGCGCTGAGGGTGAACCGGTCGAGCAGGACCGCGAGGCCCGGCACCCACACCTCGGCCAGCCAGGAGAACGGCAGCGCGAGCCGCACGCCGTCCCTGTCGGTCCGCAGTGTCGGCGGGGACCCCGGCGCGAGCAGCGCCACCGTCACCTCGGCGCGGGGGTCGTGACGCCACGCCCGGACGGCCGCGCCGGCGCGCGCACTGAGCGCGGCGGTCAACGCGGGAACCGCGGCGGTCGGCGCCGTTCCCGCGGCGAGGCGGTCCGTCCAGCTGCCGACGACCGTGGCGACCAGACGCTCGGGCAGGCCGCCGCCGAGGGCGAGGAGACCGGCCAGCAGCTGGTCGGCGTCCGGCTCGCCGTCGTTCGGCCCGCCCATCTGCCACCGCGGCTGCCCGGGCCGGTGGGTCGAGCCGGACAGCGGTGCGTACGCGTACCAGCCGAACTGGGATATCGCGACCGCCTGTCCCGACGGGACGGTCGGTGACCAGAGCGGATCCTCCGCGGTGGCGAGCGGGTCCGCCGGGCCGCGGCTCGCGAGGACCAGCACCCGGAGGTCGTCGGCTGCCTGCCGCCATGCGCCCACGACCTGCGCGCACACTGCCGGTCGCCCGCCGAGCGCACCCAGCACCAGCTCACCGTCGACGTCGTCGTGATCCAGCGCCATCAGCTCGCCGCCGGCCCACCCGAGGCGGTGCAGGGCGTCCTGGCAGGCGACGGTCGCCTCGACCGGCGGCATCGGGAGTCCACTCACGGCGCGGACCCCCAGTCGGGCAGCACGATCTCGACCACCGCGCGCCGCGACGGCATCGTCGGCAGGAGGCGGAGGGTCCGCGCACGGGGGTCGAGCGCGGGCTCATACAGGACCTCGCCGGTCATGCCCTCCTCGCCGCCGCTCCACCCGTTCCAGTCCCCGCGGTACCACTGGCCGAGGTCGTCACGGGCCCACCAGGCGAAGGGCGGGGTCGCCTCGACGTGGTCGCCGTGGCGCTGGGAGGTGTCGCCCCCGACCTGCAGGGTGTCGACCGTGAAGTGCTCCGCGGTGCTGGTCAGCGCGCGGAGGACGACCGCCGCGCCGTCGAGGACCGGGGTGGCCACGCCGATCGGCACGAGCCCCACCGGACCGGCGACCGCCGCCGTTCGGAGGGCCGAGGACCAGCACGCGGGCAGCGCCGACGGCGTCGGCGCCGGCCCGGAGGTCCGCTTCCCGACCCGGGTGCCCGGCAGCGGGATCGCGGGCCCGGGCGCGCTTCGGCGGGCGTGACGGACCGCGTCGATCTCGGCTCGGACCACGGCGTCCGCGGCGAGGGCGCCGGTCGCGACCAGTGCCTCGACCGCCGGATCGGGGCGACCGTCGTCGTCGTGGTGACGACTGTCACCGGCCGCGAGCCGGTGGCGCAGGTGGCGTTCCGCCGGCGTCCCGCTGCCGTGGTCCTCGACCCGGACCATCGGCCGGGACGACGGACGCTCCAGGTCCAGGCGGCGGCCGTCGAAGTCGAGCCAGCAGGTGGCCGGGGACAGCGGAGTGTCCGTCGTGTACTGGCCGGCCCACTCGCCGCCGCCCCCGCCGCCGCTGAAGTGGGCGTGCTCGACGTGCCCCGTGTCGTCGGCGAGGGTGAGCGCGCCGGGGTGGGTCGGGCCGTGGTGCGGCCGGCCCGGCACGAACCGCTGGTTGCCCCGCTCCCACGGCGGGGCTGTGGTGGAGCTGACGGTCAGCACGGTCTCGGCGTCACCGAGCACGACGTGGTGCACGTCCCAGGCCCACGACGCCTCGTCGTCACCGTCCGGCGGGGCCGGTGTCGCGTCGCCCGCCGCGTCCAGCGGTGGGGCCGGCGGTCGGGAGACGGGCCGGCAGACCGCGACGACCGGGGCGGTGGGGGCCACGGTCACCGGCGTCGACAGCGGCTGGGCGTTCATCATCCGGGCGTGGCCGTCGCCCCGGAGGCTCGCGGCCAGCTGGTAGTCGCCCACCACCGCGACGGCGACGGCCACAGGGAGCAGCCCGACCGCGACGAGCGCCGACGCCGCGGCCCCCAGGTCCCCCTGCCCCCAGTGGCCGTGGTCGTCGCGCGCGAGCAGCGTCCGCTCGGCCACGAGCCGCAGGTACAGCTCCGGGTCGGTGGGCGCCGGCACGGGCGGGTCGGCCGGACCGGAGGCGCCGGCCGGGAACTCGGGGGCGGACACGGCGCCCAGCGTGCCAGTCGCCGGGCAGGATCAGCGGGTGGATGCTTCGGGGACGGCGGCCGCGGCGCTGGCGGTCGCGGTGGCCGCGGACGTGCCGGTCCTGCTGTGGGGGGCACCCGGGACGGGCAAGACGTCGGTCGTGCGAGCCCTCGCCGACGCCGCGGGTTGGCCCTGCGAGACGGTCATCGCGTCGATTCGGGAGCCGGCGGACTTCGCCGGGCTGCCGATCGTCGTGCCCGGCAGGGACGGCCCGCCGTCGGTCGAGCTGGCCGCGCCGCGGTGGGCGTTGCGCCTGCTCGCCGCCGGGCGGGGGCTGCTGTTCTTCGACGAGGTGTCGACCGCGCCGCCGGCGGTCCAGGCGGCCCTGCTCCGCGTGGTGCTCGAGCGGACCGTCGGCGACCTGACCCTGCCCGCGGAGGTCGCGGTGGTCGCCGCGGCCAACCCACCCGAGCAGGCCGCCGACGGCTGGGACCTGTCGGCGCCGCTGGCTAACCGCTTCTGCCACCTCGACTGGACGGTCGACGCCCGGGCGGTCGTCGCGGGCTTCACCGGCGGCTGGCCGGCGCCGCGGATCCCCGTGCTGCCGCCGGGCTGGGCGTCCCGGGTGGGCGTCGCCCGGAGCTGGGTGGCCGGCTTCCTCACGGTCCGCCCC
>CAXSIB010000392.1:0-3472 GCA_964237095.1 uncultured Actinomycetales bacterium | reverse complement strand
CGTGGTCGACGAGCAGCACCCGCCGCGCCGCCGCGCCGAGGAACGCCCGCCGCACGAGGACCGACGCCTCGGCCCGGAAGAGACACCGGCCGTGGTTCAGCCCCGTCGTCGACATGAACGCCAGATCGGCGTGCAGGCGGCCGATGGCCTCGATCGTCTGCACGCCGAAGCATGCGTCCTGCCGCGCGTGGTACTCCCCGCCCAGCACGTGCAGCTCGACCCCCGCGGCCCGGCCGAGTGCGGCGACCGCCGGCAGGAAGTTCGTGGCCACGGTGATCGGTGCGTGCTCGACCAGGTGCGGGACCAGACTGAGCGACGTCGTGGAGTCGTCGAGGAACACCGTCTGACCGCGGGTCAGCAGTCGCGCCGCCGCCACCGCGATCGCGTCCTTCTCCGCACGCAGCGCCGCGGTCCGTTCGGAGATCCCGATCTCCAGCAGGGCCGAGGGGTTGGCGGTGGCGCCACCCCGGATCTTGGTCAGCCAGCCGTCGGCCTCGAGCGCGTCGAGGTCACGGTGGATCGTCATGACACTCACGTCGAAACGCCGCGCCAGCTCGTCGACCCGGGCGAAACCCTCGGACACCACGCGCTCCCGCACGCGCTCGCGCCGGACCCCCGGCGCGTCACGGTCCCCGGTCGCCGCCGGGGCCGTCGACACCATGCCGCCACGGTACGGCCGACGGTCGCGCGCGGGTGGCGACGAGGCCACAGCGCCGACCCGCGTCCCCGAGCGGATCGGGTGGCGGTGGTGGCCCGGACCTCAGGTCAGCAGCGCGTTCCGCAGGGCGTCCGCCTGGGCGCGCCAGAACTCCCGGGAGACCCCGGCGTTGCGGAAGATCGCGTCGAAGCCGTGGAACGCGCCGGGGACGACGTGCAGCTCACACGCCACCCCGGCCTCGCGCAGCCGCCGGGCCCAGGTCTCGTCCTCGTCGCGGAACAGGTCGAGTGAGCCGACCCCGACCCAGGCCGGCGGGAGCCCGTGCAGGTCCTCCCGGCGCGCCGGGGCGGCGTACGGCGAGACCTCCGGACCGCCCGGTTCCCGGCCGAGGTAGGCGGTCCAGCCGAACCGGTTGCTCTTCGGGGTCCAGACCCGCACGTGACGGGTGTCGAGGTCGGTGCGGACGACGGTCCGGTCGTCGAGCATCGGGTAGACGAGCAGCTGGAACGCGGGCCGCACCGCCGCGCGGTCGTGGGCCATGAGCACGGCCGCGGCGGCCACCCCGCCGCCCGCGCTCGCGCCGCCGACCGCGATCCGCGCCGGATCGAGGCCGAGCCGGTCGGCGTGGGCGAGGAGGCCGAGCAGGCCCGCGTGAACGTCCTCGGCCGCCGCCGGGGCCGTCGCGTCGGGAGCCAGCCGGTACCGCACCGCGGCGACCGTGATCCCCAGCTCCCGCACGAAGGCGGCGTCGGCCCGGTCGTCCTGCTCGGGACTGCCCATGATCAGGCCGCCGCCGTGGACCCACAGCAGCGCCGGCATCGGTCCGGTCACCCCGACCGGCCGCAGCACCCGCAGCGACACCGGCGGCGCACCCTCCGGGCCGGGCACGACCAGTTCCTCGGCGACCACCCCGGGACCGAGGTCGGCCGGGCGCGCCTTCAGCCGCCGCACCAGTCGCGCCGACCGCGGCCCGTACGAGACCCTCGGGACGAAGCGCCCGAGCGTCAGATCAGGATGGAAGACCGCTCTGGATCCCATGGCGCCTCTCCGGTCAGTACGGCCCGGTCACTGCAATTCGGTCACTGCAGTTCGGTCACTGCAGTCCTACCGGTCTGTCGGCCAACCGGCCGGCTCGTCCCACCGGCTGGGTCCACCGCCGGTCACGCCCCACCCGCTGCGGACCTGTTCACCGCGTGCCGCAGACCTCGGCCAGCAGGGTGACGAGCGTCCGCGTGGCGGTCACCAGCTCGGCGATCGGCACCGACTCGTCCGGGGCGTGGGCGAGGGACACGTCGCCCGGCCCGTAGAGCACGGTGGGGACGTCCGCGGCGGTGAGCAGGCGCTGGTCGGAGCCGTAGGGGACGCCGTAGACCTCCGGTCCTCGGCCCGTGACCGACCGGTGGGCCGCGGTGACGGCGGCGACGGCGATCGAGTCGGCCTCGACCTGGCCGCTCGCGAACTGCCCGCCCCACCACCGCACCTGCACCGGGTTCGCGGCCAGCCAGGGGTCGTCGGCGCACGCCTCCGCCACCGCGGTCTCGAGGTCCGCGCGCGCCTGCTCGACCGGTTCGCCCAGAGCCACGCCGAGCCGACCCTCGGCCACGAGGACGTCGGGGACGGTGCTCGGCCAGTCCCCTGCCGACAGCGTCCCGACGGACAGCGGGTACGCGATGTCGTAGCGGGCCATCAGGGGGTGCGGGTCGGCGTTGCGTCGCGCCTCCAGCCGGCGCAGGGCGTGGTGGACGAGCAGGTACTTCTCGAACGCGTCCACCCCGTGCGTCCGGCGGGACGCGTGCGCCGCTCGGCCGGGGACGGTCAGGCGGAACGTCAGCGCACCGGCCGAAGCCGGCACCATCGCCAGCGACGTGGGCTCGCAGATCACCGCGAGGTCGCCGCGGTAGCCGCGGCGCATGGTCGCGAAGCTGCCGAGACCGCCGTCCTCCTCCCCGACCACGCTGGCCAGCAGCACCGTCCCGCGGAGGCGGACCCCCGCCTCCCGCAGCACCTGCAGCGCGGTCAGCTGGCAGGCCAGGCCGCCCTTCATGTCGCAGGCGCCGCGCCCGTAGACGCTGGTGGCGTCGGTGCCCGCGGCCCAGGGGTCGAACGTCCAGTCCACCGGCCGCCCGGCGGGGACGACGTCGATGTGGCCGTCCAGCAGGACCGTCGGCCACTCCGGATCCCGCGGTGGGACGGTGGCCGCCCCGAGCGGAGCCGCCGCCGATCCGGTGTCCCGTGGGCCCACCTCGCCGGTCGATCCGACCAGACCCCAGCCCTCGCTGCGATCGACCTCCATGCCGGGGAACGCCGGATCAGCCGTGAGCCCGGGCAGGTCCAGCGACCAGAGGTCGGTCTCGAGCCCGACGGCGCGGAAGCGTCCCTCGAGCCGGTGCTGCGCCTCGCTCTCGGCCGACGACCCGGTGATGCTGGGGAGCCGGATGAGCTCCTGCACCAGCCGGACCAGCGAGCCCGGTTCGACGAGGTCGAGGGCGGCGGCCACCTTCGGGTCGAGGTCACGATCGGCGCGGGAGGTCACCGCCGCACGGTAGGGCCCGTACTCGCCCGCCACGCCAGACACCCGACAACCGAGACACGACTTCGCCGCCCTCGTCCGGGCCGGCAGGGCCGGGCCGGGCCGGGCCGGGCCGGACTGAGCCGATGTGAGCCCGAGGAACGCCAGGTACGCAGCAGACCGGCTCCGCGCCGCCGGGGTGGTGGTGGGTTCGCGCGCTGGTCGGGGCGCACGCCAGTGGTGGATGGCGCGCGCCGGTTCGGGGGTGATGGGGGGGCTGGAAGAGGTCGCGGAGGTGGTGGGCG
>CAXSIB010000391.1:0-3477 GCA_964237095.1 uncultured Actinomycetales bacterium | reverse complement strand
AGCCGTAGCGTAGCTACGGTGAACGACCAGCGGCGACCCCGGGCGGCGCGGCCCCCGGCGCCCCGCGCGGCGCGACGGGACCGCCGGCCGCCGGTCGCCTGCTGCCCGGCCAGGCTGGCGCGGGCGGAGCGGGTGCCGAACAGGTCGGACCGGACGACCGAGAAGGCCGACAGCACGAAGATCCAGAGGAGCGCCAGGAAGCCGATCTTCAGCACGGTCAGGGTCAGCGCCGACACCGGAACTCCTCCCCGCGACTGCTCGGCCCAGCTCACCCGGGCGGGTCGTCCTCCCGCACCGCCGACCCGTGGGCGGTGCCCGTCGGCGTCGGCCGCCCGGGAGAACCGCAGTGATCGTAGCCAGCGCGGCCCCCGGAACGGCTCGCCGCGATGGTGCGGCGTCCAACGGCCCGTCGTCGGGCCGGGGTGGACCGGCGGGTCGTGCTAGCGTCCTGAGCTGCGCGCGAGTGGCGGAAATGGCAGACGCGCACGGTTCAGGTCCGTGTGCCCGCAAGGGCGTGGGGGTTCAAGTCCCCCTTCGCGCACAACCTCCCAGGCCCCCTGTCGTCATGCAGGGGGCCTTCTCCATCGGCCTCATCGTCTCGGGGTCCGTCATCGGTGCCTGTCACCGGCATCTGCCGGACCAGCGGGGCGCCGGGCCGGGCGAGCCGGCGGGATACTCCTCCAGCGGCGCCGCCGCGTCGGCCCAGGCCGCCAGCACCGGCTCGATGATCGCCCAGGTCGCCTCGGCCTCGGCGCTGCTCACCGAGAGCCGGCTGCCGCCGCCCAGGACGTCGGCGAGCACCCGGCCGTAGGCGGCGAGCTCGCCCGTGCCGGCGGGCGCGGCCACCGTTTCGCCATCGCCCCCGATCGGGGTGCCGCTCCCGGTCGGTGGGTCCGCCGCGGCCGGGGCGCCGTCGAGCTCGATCCACGTCGGGCGGTCGCCGGCGGCGTCGCCGCGCAGGTGCAGGCGGATGCCCTTGCGGGGGACGGCGAGGGCCTTGCCGGCGCGGAGCACGAAGGTGGTCCCGGCCCACCGCGGCCGGTCGACCTGCAGCCTCAGCTCGGCCCAGGTCTCGGTGCCGCGGCCCGGGTCCACGCCCGCTTCCCGGGCGTAGTCCGGCACGGCGGTGGCCGCGCCGCCGGCCAGTTCGCCCGCGCTGTAGCGGGCGCGACGGGTCCGCGCCGCGACGTCGGCGGGGGTCATCACGCGAACGGACCGGAAGGCCTCGAGCCGGGCCGCGTGCAGGTCCTGCTCGGACGCACCCGCCGGCGGCTCGGCGGCCACCAGTGCGAGGACCTGGAGGAGGTGGTTCTGGACCACGTCGCGGACGGCGCCGGTCCGGTCGAAGAAGTCCGCCCGGCCCTCGAGGCCGAGGGTCTCCTCCCACAGCAGGTCGACCTGCGCGATCGAGGCGCTGCCCCAGCCGGCTCCGTCGCCGGCCTGCTCGCGGGCCCGGAGCAGGTCCCGGATCCCGGGCATCGCGAGCGCGTGGTCCACCCGGAAGACCGCGCCGGGCGCACCGCCGCCCACCTCGGCCAGCCGGGTGTTGAGCGCGACCGCGCCGGCCAGGTCCGCCCCGAACGGCTTCTCGACCGCGATCCGGCTGCCCGCCGGCAGGTCCGCGGTGCCCAGCGCGGCGACGGCGGCCGGGAACAGCGTCGGGGGCAGCGCGAGGTAGACCGCGACCGGGATGTCGCCGTCAGCCCCCGGGGTGTCGTCGTCGGCGAAGCCGTGCACCGCCCGGGCGACCGACGCGGCGTCGGCCAGGTCCACCCGGCGGTAGCGGAGCCGGCGCAGGAGCGCGCCGCGCACGTCGTCGGGGACCTCGCCGGCGTGGGTCGCCAGCCGCCGGGCGACGTGGGCGGTGAAGGTCTCGTCGTCCCAGTCCTGCGGGGCGGCGCCGACGATCGCCAGGTCGTCCGGCAGCTCCCCCGCCGCCACCCCCCGGGCCAGCGCCGGGAGCAGGAACCGCCCGGCCAGGTCACCGGTCGCGCCGAAGAGGACCAGCCGGCCGATCACGGCCGCCCCCGCCGCGGAGAGCCGACCGGCACGTTCGGCCCGGCTGAGCCGTTCGGCTTGGGCGACTCGGTGTGCCCGGTCGAGTCGATCGAGCCGGTCGGGCCGGGTGCGTGGTCCCGGTCGCCGGCGGGTGTCGCGGGCCTCGGCCGACCGTCCGTCACCCGACCGATCATCCCCGCCGCCCCGCCATCGGCCCGCCCGGACCGCCTGATCCGGCCCCGATGATCGCTGGGGCGCCGGTCCTCTCCCTTGGTCACCAACGGCCCGATCGGGGCAGGGCTGTGAGCTGCGGCGTCACCGGCAGAGGGTCGGGTCCGAACGTGACCGAGGTAGAAAGCGTCGCCGCCTCGGGGGGACCGGCGGGATCGGCGGGCCGGGCACGGCCTCGACCCGGGAGTCCGCCGCCCTTGCTCGCGGTCAGGCGTCGCCGGACCGGACGGGGGCCTCCATCGGACCCTGGACGGTCACGGAGTCCGCGGCCACGCGCACGGCGGCGCGGACGGCGTCCAGCGGGCTCCGGCCGCGGAGCAGCCCGGCCACGAGGGCGGCCGCGAAGTGGTCCCCGGCGCCGGTCGGGTCCACCTCGACCCGCTCCGGCGCGGGCACGTCGACCCAGCCGCCGGCGGTGGCGAGCCGCGCCCCGAGCGCGCCGCGGGTCTCGCACACCAGCACCCCGCGAGCGGCGAGGTCGCCGGCGTCGTAGCCGAGGGCCGCCAGCTCACCCTCCGCCGGGGTGACGACGTCGGCGGTCTCCAGCAGGGCGTGCACGGTCTCCCGCGACGCCGCGGACGCACCGGGTCGGGTGTTCGGGTCGACG
This sequence comes from uncultured Actinomycetales bacterium, assembly GCA_964237095.1. Lineage (GTDB taxonomy): Bacteria > Actinomycetota > Actinomycetes > CAXTBU01 > CAXTBU01 > CAXSIB01. The sequence continues at coordinate 641 of CAXSIB010000391.1, read as the reverse complement.
CTGACCCGCGCACCGGCGGCCCGGGCCCGGCGGGCGGCGGTCAGCGCGAGGCGGCCGAGGTCGTCCGCGAGCATGGCCGTCGAGCCGGAGACGTGGACCCAGCGCGCCCGCTCGGGACGGTCGCCGAGCATGTCGCCGGCCACGTCGGCGGCGGCGGACCGGGTGGCATGGAACACGAACTCGCGGCCGCCGGTGGGGTCGTAGGCCACGAACGCGCAGCCCGTGGCCAACCCCGGCGCCTCGCGGACCCCCGTCACGTCCACCCCGTCGCCCGCGAGGCGGGTGCGCAGGAGCCGGCCGAACGCGTCGGCGCCGACCGTCCCGACCAGGGCGACGGGGACGCCGAGCCGGGCGGCGACCGAGGCGACGATCGCGGGCGCACCACTGGCGAAGGGCCCGAGCAGGACGCCGGGACGGTCGAGCGGACCACCGCCGGCCGGGCGCATCACCTCGACCAGCAGCTCGCCGACGACCAGCAGCGCGCCGGGTCCGAGGGCCATGGGCGACCCGGGACCGACCCCGTCACCATCGCGGGCACGCACCGGTCCGCCGACCGCACTCATCGCGCCTCGCCCGGCAGGGGATCGACCAGCCCGGTGGCGAGGGCGCCCGCGCCGGCCCCGACGGCGAGGGCCGCGAGC
>CAXSIB010000390.1:0-3484 GCA_964237095.1 uncultured Actinomycetales bacterium | reverse complement strand
GCCTACGTCGGGGTCGGGCTGGCGCTGCCGCACCAGCTGTGGACCGGCGCGGACTTCCTCGCCAGCCCCGCGGCGACCGTCTACTGGTGGACGGCCTGGGCCGCCGCGGCCGCCGCGGTCCTCGTGTTCCGGGTCGGGCTGCCGCTGTACCGGACGTGGCGCCACCGCCTCGTCGTGGCCGCCGTCGTCGCGGAGGCGCCGGGGGTGGTGTCGGTCCACCTGACCGGCCGCCACCTCGACGAGCTGCCGGCCCGCGCCGGGCAGTTCCTGTCCCTGCGTTTCCTGAGCCGCCCCGGCGCCTCCCGGGCGCACCCCTACTCCCTGTCCGCCCCGCCGCGGCCGACCGCGCTGCGCGTCACGGTGAAGGACCTCGGCGACGACAGCCGCCTGGTGGCCGGGCTCCGGCCCGGCACCCGCGTCCTCGCCGAGGGCCCCTACGGCCGGCTCACCGCCGAGCGGCGCAGCACCTCGAAGGTGCTGCTGCTCGGGGCCGGCATCGGGATCACCCCGCTGCGAGCCCTGGCCGAGGAGCTGACCGACGAGCCCTCGCAGGTCCCCGGCGACGTGGTCGTCGTGCACCGGGTCCGGTCCCTCGACGAGGCGGTCTTCCGGACCGAGTTCGAGCACCTGGGACGCACCCGCGGACTGCGGGTCGTGCCCGTCGTCGGCTCCCGCAGCGGGCGGTCCTGGGCGCCCGCCGGGTACAGCCGCGACGACGACGCGACCGGCGGCACCGGGGCCGGGGCGCTGCTCCGGGCCGTGCCCGACGTCGCCGAGCGGGAGGTGTTCGTCTGCGGCCCGGACCCCTGGATGGACGCCGCCCTCGACGCCGCCCGCCGCGCGGGGGTCCCCGCCGGGCGCCTGCACGCCGAGCGGTTCTCGTGGTGACCGCCCTGAGCGGACCCGCGATCCGCACCGACCAGCCGTCCGACCCGATCGAAGGGAGTTCCCGGTGCGCCGCATCGTCCTCGCCGTCATGAGCACCGTGGCCGCGGTCGTCGTGCTCTTCGGCTACCGCACCAGCACCGCCCATCCCGCGGTGACCGCCACCGTCGCCGCCGCCGGCAGCGGCAGCACCGACACCGCCGCGGGTGCGGCCACCGCGACCGCCCCGGCCGCGCCGACCGCGACTCCGACGACAGCCACGCCGACCGCCGCGAAGGCCGCGACCACGAAGGTGACCGGGACGACCGCACAGACCCGGTGGGGCCCGGTCCAGATCCAGCTCACGGTGACCGGCGGGAAGATCACCGCGGTCACCGCGCTCCAGCTGCCCTCGAGCAACGGCCGCGACCAGGAGATCAACGACCAGGCCGTGCCGATCCTGGTCCAGGAGACCCTCGCGGCCCAGAGCGCACAGATCGACAGCGTCTCCGGCGCGACCTACACCAGTGAGGGCTACCTGACCTCCCTGCAGTCCGCGCTCGACCAGGCCGGCCTGTGACCGCGGCGGCAGCCGCCGTCGCCGACCGCGCCGCGACGGCCGCGGCACCACCGGCCGCCACCCTCTCGGCGCCCACCCCGATCACCCCGCCGGCACCGGACCGCCGCACCTGGGTCGAGATGGTGATGGGACTGCCGGTCAGCGTCACCGTCCGCGGGCCCGGCGCCCGCGGCGAGGCCCCGGACCGGGTGGTGCGGACCCTGTTCGCGCACCTGCACCGCGTCGACGCGGTGTTCAGCACCTACCGGGCCACCTCCGAGATCAGCCTGCTGCGGCGCGGGGTCCTCGCCCGCGACCTCGCCGGCCCCGACGTCCGCGAGGTGCTCGACCTGTGCGAACAGGCCCGCGTCCTGACCGCGGGCCTGTTCGACGCGGAGCCGGCGGGCCCGGACGGCCGGCGCCACCTCGACCCCTCCGGGCTGGTCAAGGGCTGGGCCGTCGAGCGCGCCGCTCGCGGCCTGGACGCCCTCGCGGGCCTGGACTGGCTCGTCAACGCCGGCGGCGACGTCCTCGGGCGCGCCCGCCGCGGCCCGGCCTGGCGGGTCGCCGTCGAGGACCCCCGCGACCGGGCCCGCGTGCTGGTGGTCCTCCCGGTGAGCGACGGCGCCGTCGCCACCTCCGGCACCGCGGCCCGCGGCCGGCACCTGCTCGACCCGCGCACCGGGCGGCCCGCCGCGGACCAGCTGCTCAGCGCCACCGTCACCGGCGCGTCGTTGACCTGGGCCGACGTCCTGGCCACGGCCGCCTTCGTCGAGGGCCCGCGGGCCGTCTCCCGCGTCGCCGCACTGGACGCCCACGAGGCGCTGCTCGTGCACCCGGACGGCCGGCTCACGGCCACCCCCGGCCTGGCGCCGCTGCTGCGAGCCGGGACCTGACCGCGACGACCTCGTCGGCACGCGCCCGGGGGGTGACCGGCCCGCCGGTGGCTGTGGACCGGCCACCGGGCCGCGCGGGTCCCGCCACACTCCTGACAGGCCACCGCACGTCCGACCGGCCACCGCGGCCGGCACGGGGCGGACCGGGGAGGGCGCAGTGTTCGACCGTCCGTCGACGTCCGGCGCGTCACCGTCGCGGCGGCGCACCGTCATCACGGTCGTCGTCGTCGGCTACCTCCTCCTCCGCGCCCTCCTGCTCCTGCGCGTCGACGGCCTGCACCGCGGCGTGCCGCTGCTCCTGGTGGGCATCGGCGTCGGGGTCGGGGTGACGGCCCTCGTCCGGGCCCGCCAGCGGCGGCGGATCGCCACCGCGGCGGCCGAGCTGCGCGCGGACGGCCAGCTGGGTCGGGCGATCTGGTCCGGTGGCGGGGTGTGGTCGATCCGCCGTCCCGCGCTGTTCACCTCCGTGATCCGGCGCGGCCGCTCGCGCAGCTCCGCCACCCGTGTCCTCGTCGTCGACCCCGGCGCCGTGCACTGGTACCCCGACGCGGTGTACGCCGCCCGCGGGGTGCAGAGCTGGTCGCTCACCGCGGACCGGGTCGTCGCGCTCACCCTCAGCCGCCGGGTGTTCCGGACCTGGCTGCACGCCGACGTGGCCGGCGCGGACCCGCTCGAGGTCGCCGTCCTCGCCCGCTCCGAGCTGCGCCCGCTGCTGGTCCGGGCCGGCTTCACCGTCCGCTGACCGCCACCCGAGCGTCCCGCCCGGCCGGCGGTCGTGGCCGCCGGTGCCGCACCGGGCGACCCGGCTCAGCCGGGGCTCAGGGGCCGACGGGGACGGTGGCGGGGTGATCGCTCCGGCAGGCCCGGCCGTCCGCGCGGTGGACCCGGCCGAGCCCGCCGTGGACCGCTGGGCCGCGGGTCGGCTCGCGGTGCGCCGGGACCGGGTGCTGTGGGGGACCGCCGCGGCCATGACGGCGTGGCTGGTCGCCGACGCGGCCGCGGTGCGGGCCACGGAGGGCTCCGCGACCGGGTCGGGTCTGCTGGCGTCGTGGGTGGGGCTCCTCCCGCTCACGGCGGCCGCGGTCACCGTGTCCCTCGCGACCCGCCGCGTGGCCGGCGCCCACCGGGTCTTCGGGCTGATGCTGTCGCTGTTCTGCTGGCTGTG
>CAXSIB010000389.1:0-3487 GCA_964237095.1 uncultured Actinomycetales bacterium | reverse complement strand
CCGGCGACGGCAGCCAGACCCGCTCGGTCTGCTACGTCTCCGACCTGGTCGAGGGGATCCTCGCGATGGCGGTGCTGGACTCCGCGGGCCCGGTCAACATCGGCAATCCCGCCGAGATGACGGTCCGCCGGATCGCGGAGGACGTGCTCGCCGCCACCGGATCCGCGTCCGAGCTGGTGTTCGTGCCCCGCCCGGTCGACGACCCCGAGGTGCGCCGCCCGGACACGACCCTGGCGCGGTCGCTGCTCGGGTGGGCGCCCTCGGTCACGTGGGCCGACGGGCTGGCCGCGACCGTCGACTGGTTCCGCGAGGCCCTCGACCCGGCCGGCCCCGACGGGTACGCGCTCGCCGCCCCCGCCGCCGTCTGACCGCCCGGGCGGCGTCGGGCACGGGTGCGCGCGGTCGGCGCAGCTCTCGACAGCGCGCGGCGGCGTGGTCATCCTGTGGACCACGTCGGGTCGGGTCCTGTCACGGGTGCTGTCCTGAGTTCCCCGGCGATCCGGTCCCGGGGCGGGCGCCTCCCGGCCAGTCGAGGGAGCCCCATGAAGCCTGCACGCCGTCACCTGTCCACCGTCACCGTCGCCGCCGCGACCGGGGTCGTCACCGCCCTGGTCGTCTCGGGCGGGCCGGCGCTGGCCGCGTCGGTCGTGGCGTACGCGAGGAACGCCGGCGCGGTCGACGGCCGCCACGCGGTCCCGGCGAACGCCTCGGTCGCCGCCCGCAAGGGGAAGCTCGTCGCGACCGGGGCGAAGTCCGGGCAGCTGCCGAACGACATCATCGCCCGCGCTCCGAACTCCGACCGGCTGGCCGGCACCCCGATCACGGGTCTGGCCACCTCCTTCCTCAACGTCCACGGCCCCTCGACCCTGACGACGACCGCGGCCCCGATCTGCGCGACCGCCGTCTACACCCCCACGACCGGCGGGGTCGCCACCATCGAGGTCGTCGCCCGCGCCTACAACCCGGACTCGTCGGCCACCGTCGTGGCCGTGACGCCCGCGGTCAGTGCCGACGGGGGCGCGACCTTCACCGCGATCCCGCCTGACATCGGCATGCTCACCTCGATCCCCAGCGCCTCCTTCGGCTCGGTCTCCGATGCCGGGACCTTCCCGCTCACGAGGGGCGTCCACTACGCGTTCGCGAGCCTCGGGCAGACCGTGGGCCCGTCGGTGACCGTCGAGTGCGTGCTGAACGTGCAGCTCACGCCCCGACTCCCCGGCACCCGGGTGACCCTCTCGAGCGCCGCGGACACCGCGGCCGCGTCGACCGCCCGGACCGGCTCCGCCGCACCGCACCCGACCGTCCGGCGCTGAGCCGGAGCGCAGCTCACGCCGGCCCGGCGAGCCCGACGCCGCTACGCGCGGCCGGCCGTCCCGAGAGCGGCGAGCGGGATCGGGGCGCTCGACCCCGCCGGGGGTGTCGCGGCGCGCGGGGGGAACTGCCCGCGGGCGACGGCGACCGCCGTCCGGCCGGCGATCCCGCCGATGAGGACGGTGATCGCGGCGAGCACCAGCCAGGCGTAGGCCGTGCGCCCCGGCACGCGGTCCCCCTCGATCCAGTCGAGGGCGACCGTGGCCACCGCCGCCCAGCCGAAGCTGAACGCCCACGTGCTCGGCCCGAACGGGACCCGCACGAACTGCGGCAGGAAGGGCAGCTGGGCCAGCACCATCAGGACGCCGTAGCCGGCGAGCCCGGCCGCGACGGCGTCGATCCGGCCGCCGTCGATCGCGAGCCAGGCCAGGCTGGCCACCGCCGGCGGGGCCACCTCGATGGCCAGGGTCGGGGTGAGCGGCGCCGGCAGCGCCGGCCGGAACAGCAGCCGGGCCAGGATCATCGACCCGAGGATCAGCCAGCAGACCAGGCCGAGACCGAGCATGACCTCGGCCAGCCGCTGCTGGCCGACGTCGGCGGCGCCCTCGGACGCGACGAGGCCGCCCGCGACCGTCGGTAGGAAGTAGCCGGGGTGCAGCCGGTCGATCACGAGGCGGCCGTGCATCCACTGCCCGGTGAACCAGCCGCCGAGCAGGACGGTCAGGACGAGGAAGACGTCGAACACCACCCGGCCCGCGGTCCGCGCGTGCGGGGCCAGCCCGCCGACGGCCAGCAGCATCGGGGTGATCACCGCCAGGGACGCGAACGGGGCGCCGACCGGGTCGACCATGTCGGCGGCGAGGGAACCGGGCGTCGCCACCGCGTACCGGACGTAGGCGGCGACCGTCAGGACCCACACGGCCGCCGCGACCGCCATCAGGGTGTCGCCGACCGCCACCGGGGCCGGCCCGTCGCGGGCGGCGGCGAGCCACGCCCCGGCGAGTCCCGCGATGCCGAAGCCGACCCCGAACAGGTTGAAGGAGATCCTCGTGGCCGCCATGGTGTCGTCCTTCCCTGTTGCGGCCCGAGTGTGCGCCCGCGGGGCGCGTGCGTCGAGTGCCGCGGGGGCGAGCCGGCGTCCACGGGGGGAGGAGTTGGCGATCGTCCTCGCCGAGACCGGGCCCGGGGGTGCCCTCGAGATCGCCGAACGCTGCCGCCGGCCCGGTCCGACCACCCGGTCCCCTCGGCGACGGGGCGCCCGCCACCCTCCGGCGGCCCCTGTTCTGCGCACGAACAGGACGACCTGGGGCGGTTGTGGTGTCGTGGGGTTCCCTCCCGCCCCACCAGCCCCAAGCCGTCCTGTTCGTGCGCGTGGGAAGGCGAGGCCGGCGCTCGAGGCCGAGCTCAGCTGCCGTGGGTGCCGCGTCGACCGATCTCGGTCTCGCCTCCGCCGGCCGGACTCTCGAAGGCCACGAGCACCGCACCTCCGATCGGCGCCGCCTGCGGTCGATCGCCGCCGCCATGGACGCCGATCGGGGCGGCTGGGTGAGTGTCGACGGGGCGGACCGCGCCCTGGCCAGGCTGCGCATCCTCCTGGAGAGGTGGCGCATCTCGGTCGTCAGTCGGTGGCGAGGCTGGTGACGTCGCGGTCGTCGAGGGAGTCGCCCGGGGTGGCGTGGGCCAGGAGCTGGCGGTAGACGTCCTCGGTGTCGGCGGCGATGCGCGGCCAGGCGTAGCGCTCGGAGCGGGCGAGCCCGGCGCGCCCGAGGCGGTGGCGCAGGCTCTCGTCGCCGGCGAGGCGGCGCAGCGCGATGGCGAGGGCGGCCGGGTCCTGAGCGGGGACGAGCAGGCCGTTCTCGCCGTCCTCGATGGTGTCGAGCAGGCCACCGACCGCGGCGCCGACCACCGGCCGCCCGCACGCCATCGCCTCGAGGGGGACCAGGCCGAACGGCTCGTACACCGGGGTCACCACCACGACGTCCGCGGCGCGCAGCTGGGCGGCCAGCTCCACCTGTGAGACCCGGCCGAGCAGCTGCACCCGGTCCGCGACCCCCAGCCGGCGCGCCAGGGCCTGCAGCCGCCGGGCCTCCGGGTCGAGCTCCAGCTCCCCGGCGGGCGGGCCGCCCGCGATCACCAGCTCCGCGTCCACCGGGTCGGGCCCGGCGCACAGCCCGGC
>CAXSIB010000388.1:0-3499 GCA_964237095.1 uncultured Actinomycetales bacterium | reverse complement strand
ACGGTGCCGCAGGCCGCGAGCAGCGCGGCGGCGGCCACGACCCCCGCGGCCACCGCGGCGTGGCGGGCCCGCACGGTCGGGCGAGGGGCGGCGCGTGGGTCGGACGGACGGGGCGTGGTCGCCACGGTGGGTCTCCTCGGACGAGAGCCGGCGTGCGGTCCGGTGGGCCCGGACGGGTCGTGACCGCGGCGGCGGGTCCGACGCGGGTTGGACGCGGCCGCGCCCGGTCCGGTTCCCGCCACCCGGGACCGCCCGCCCCGACGACTCGCCGCCGGCCGGCAGGATCCGGCGGTCCGGCGACGGTGGTCCTAGGTGAGCGTGACCCCGAGCAGGGCGTCGACCGCCGCGGGGACGGGACCGGAGCCATCGTGGGCGTGGCCGGCGCCGTCGGCGGGTGGCCCGCCGGCGAGCCGCCCGGCGGCCCAGGTGTCCAGCACCGCCAGGGCTCCCGGGGTGTCGAGGTCGTCGGCGAGGTGGGTCCGCAGCGCGTCCACGACCGCGTCGTCACCGACCCCCGCGGCGTCGGCCGGCGGGGCGGCCGCAGCGGCGCGCCAGCGCCCGAGCCGGTCCGTCGCCCGGGTGAGCAGGGCGTCGGACCACTCGCGGTCGGCGCGGTAGTGCCCGGCGAGCAGCGCGAGGCGGACCGCGGCGGGGTCGACGCCGGCCGCGCGGAGCACCGACACGAAGACGAGGTTGCCGCGGGACTTGCTCATCTTCTCCCCGTCCAGTCCGATCAGGCCGGCGTGGGAGTAGACCCGCGCGAACTCGTCGCCGGTCAGCACCCGGGCGTGCGACGCGGACATCTCGTGGTGGGGGAACACGAGGTCCCGGCCGCCGCCCTGGATCGCGATGCTCGTGCCGCCCGACGAGACCCCGCCGAGGTGCGCGAGGGCGATCGCGGCGCACTCGACGTGCCAGCCCGGGCGGCCGGGGCCGAGCGGGCTGTCCCAGTGGGGCTCCCCCGGCCGCTCGGCGCGCCAGAGCACCGGGTCGAGGGCGTCCTTCTTGGACGGTCGGTCGGGGTCGCCGCCGTTCTCCCCGAACAGCCGCTCCATCGTGGCCCGGTCGAGCCCGGACTCGGTGCCGAACGCCGGGTCGGTGTCGACGGCGAAGTAGCGGTCGCCGTCGAGCTCGTAGACGGCCCCGATCTCGCGGAGGCGCCCGATCATGTCCACGATCAGGGGGATCGCCTCGACCGCCCCGACCAGGTGCTCCGGCGGGAGGACCCGCAGCGCGGTCATGTCCTCCCGGTACAGCTCGATCTGGCGGGCCGCCAGCTCCCGCCAGTCCTCGCCGTCGCGCTCGGCCCGTTCCAGCAGCGGCTCGTCGACGTCGGTGACGTTCTGGACGTAGTGGACGCGGTGGCCGTCGTCGAGCAGCACGCGCAGCGCGGTGTCGTAGGCGAGATAGGTCGCGGCGTGGCCGAGGTGGGTCGCGTCGTAGGGGGTGATCCCGCACACGTAGACCCCGACGTCGACCGCGGCGACCGGGTCGCGCAGCGAGCGGCTCGCGGTGTCGAACAGCCGCAGGCCCGGCCCGCGGCCGGGGAGCTCCGGGACGTCGACCCCGGCCCACGCCCTCATCGCCGCGCCCTCGCCGGCGCCTCGTGCCGCGACCTGGACAACCGGCGCCTCATGGCGGGAACCCTACTGAAAGGGGTCACGGCGGACACCCGGAGGACCTCGGGCGGGCAGCCGGGGAGGTGCGGACTCAGAACACCGGCCACGGCACCGCGGGCCAGCGGCCGCCGCGGCGGGGCAGCCGCCGGGCCCCGCGCAGCTCCTCGACGCGGTCCAGCACCGCCGTGACCTCGCGCGGGGTGAGCTGCGCGGCGAGCAGGCGGGCGAGGGGGTCCGACCGGATCCGCAGCCGGTCGGCGAGCTCGCCGAGGGTGGTGTCCTCCGCGGGACTCAGCCGACGACCGGCGAAGCCCCACAGCACGGTGCGCAGCTTGTCCTCGACGTGGAAGGTCAGCCCGTGGTCACAGCCGCGGACCCCGCCCGGCCCGGGCAGCACGTGCCCGCCCTTGCGGTCGGCGTTGTTCGCGACGACGTCGAGCAGGGCCATCCGGCGCAGCTCCGGGTCGTCGGCGTGGACGACGAGGACCTCCTCGCCCGACCCGTCGGTCGCCTCCAGCACCTGCAGCCAGCCCGCCGGGACCGCATCGGCGCCGACCACGTCGACGAGGTCCGCGCCGGTGACGTGCACCCACTGCTGGACCATGCCCTCCCCGAAGGGCCCGTCGCGGAGCACGGTGGGCGGGACGACGTCCCAGCCGGCGGCGTCGGACACGGCGAAGGTCGCGACCTCGCGGCCCGCGAGGGTGCCGTCGGGGAAGTCCCAGAGCGGGCGCTCGCCGCGGACGGGCTTGTAGACGGCCGCCGTCGTCACCCCGTCGGCGGTCACCGCGGCCAGGAACGTCGCGTTCGACGAGCCCTGGATCCGTCCCAGCAGCTCCAGCTCACCGGCCGCCAGCAGCGCGACCGCCTCGTCGGTGGCCAGCCCGGGATCGGGCGGGAGCTCCACGGCGGCCTCGTCCCGGCGCACGGGTCGGCCGCCGCTGCGCCGCCGGCTCAGCCCCGGGCCGGTCGGTAGCCGTTGGCCCGGGGGCAGAGGTGCCCGGCCGGGTCGAGCGGGCGGCCACAGAACGGGCACGGCGGCCGCCCGGCGGCGACCACGCTGGCGCACCGGCGGGCGAAGGACCGCGCCGCCCGGGCGTCCAGGCGCACCACGAGGGCGTCGGTGTCCTCCTCGGTGGCCGCGAGGGGGTCCGAGACGATGTCGTCGGTGCCGTCCTCGTCCTCGTCGTCCTCGTCGTTGTCGTCGGGGTCTGCGTCGGTGTCGTCGGTGGCGGCCTCGTCGCTGCGGCGCAGGGCCCGTGCGAGCTGGCCGGCGAGGGACTCGGCCAGCTCGGGGGGCAGCTCGTCGCCGAGGTCCGCGGCGAGGCGGGTCAGCTCCGCCTCCACGTCGAGCTCGGGGGCCGGGTCCTCGAGGGCCGGCGTGGCGGCCGACCCGGGGGCCGCCGCGGCGTAGGCCTGGATGACGAGGCGGTCGGCCCCGGGCTCGGTGCTCGGCTGCCAGGCCAGCACGAGGGTCCCGACCCGGAAGTCCTCGGTGATCGGCGACTCGAGGGGTTCGGCGTCGAACCGGCCGGCGTCGACGTCGAGGCGGCCGGTGCCGCCGGGGCGGTCCGCGGCCTGGTCGAGGATCTCCTCGACCCGCCCGGCGAGGACCGCGACCTGCTCCTTCTCCAACGACACCGAGGTGATCCGGCGCCCGGCGCGGGCCTGGAGGAAGAAGGTGCGGGCCCCCGGCTCGCCGACGGTCCCGGCGACGAACCGTTCCGGCGGGTCGTAGCGGTGCACGACGCGCGACATGTCCTCAGACCCTACGGCCGGCCGCGACGACGGCCTCGGGGGCGTCGGGCGGGGCCTGGGCGGTGCCCGGCAGCGGCGCCGGGAGCGAGTCGGCGCCGGCGCCGCCACCGAGGTCGGCGTCG
>CAXSIB010000387.1:0-3500 GCA_964237095.1 uncultured Actinomycetales bacterium | reverse complement strand
GACCAGCTCGGTGCGCAGCTCGTGGGCGCCGTCGGCGCGGCCGACCTCGTAGAACAGCCGGGTCGAGCCGTCGGGCAGCGCCACCAGCTCCAGGTAGCGCAGGGCGCCGTCGCCGACGGGGGACGCGGCAGCCGGGCCGTCATCGTCGCAGGAGGTCAGCACCCCGTCCAGCGGACCGGCCGCGAAGCCGGTCTGCTCGGCGTAGTTCTGGCCCGCGGTGGCGCGGCCGTCGTAGGCCAGGACGACCTCGCCGCCGTCGCCGACCCGGGCCGCGGCAGCCCGGGTCCCGCGGGCGTCCCAGCGGCCGGGCCGCGGCGCCAGGACGGTCCGCACGTGCTCCCAGCTCGCGCCGTCGGGCGAGCGCAGCAGGTCCGTCCAGTGCCGGTCGGTCGCGTCCGGGTCGTCGAGGGGGTGGACGCAGGCCCACATCCACCAGGCCCCGCCGTGGTGCAGCACGACCGGGTCCTTCACGGCCGTCCGCGCCGGGCCGGGCCCGGACGGGACGCCGGTCAGCACGGTGGTCGCCCCGCTCGCGTGGAAGCCGGCGGGGGTGCGCGCACGGAGCAGGTCGATGCGCCAGTGCGCGCTCGCCGGGGTGTTGCCGGACACCCACAGCAGCAGGTCGCCGTCGGGTCCCCGGCGCAGCGCGGGGCGCTCGAGGGAGTCCGCGGCGAAGTCCTCCCGGGCGAGGACCACCTCGGTGACCAGGTCCGGCACGGCGACCGCGCCGGCGTGGGCGCCGCCGGCCCAGCGGGCCACCCCGACCGCGTAGCCGCGGCCGTCGCCGACCGGGCGGCGCAGGCGGTAGGCGAGCAGGACGTCGTCGCCGTCGAGGCAGGCGCTCGGTCCGCCGGCCCAGAAGCCGGCGGCGGCCTCGGGCGGGGCCAGCGCGAGGACGCTGCGGGCCGGGTCGGGGGTGGGGATGGCCGGCCACGTGCACATGACGGTGGTGCGCTCCTCCCGGGGCGCCGCGGCGACGGCCCGGAACATCGTTCCACGGGCGGCGGGCCCGGAGCGCGCGGGCGGGCGGGGACCGGTGTGTTTGGATTCGGGGTCACCCGGACGGACCGGGCCACCGTCGGCGGGGAGGGGATCCGGGGTGCTGCTGCGCGAGGCGCTCGACGGGCGGCGGGTCTTCCTGACCGGCGTCACGGGCTTCGTCGGGCAGGCGTTCCTGGCGCGGGTCCTGGCCGACCTCCCGGGGACCCGGATGGTCGTCCTGGTCCGGCCCAAGGGGTCCCAGACCGGCCGCGACCGCGTCGAGCAGCTGCTCCGCAAGTCCGCGTTCGGCCCGCTGCGGGCCACCGGGGTGGATCTCGACGATCTCCTCGACGACCGGGTCGAGGTCATCGAGGGCGACCTCGCGGACCCGCCGCCGCTGCCCGCGGGTCTCGACGTCGTCATCCACTGCGCGGGCGACGTGTCCTTCGACCCCGAGATCGACGACGCGTTCACCACCAACGTCCTCGGCACCAAGCAGCTGCTGGACCGGGTCGTGGAGTCCGCGGCGGGCGGGCCGATGCCGCGCTACGTCCACATCTCCACCGCGTACGTCGCCGGTCGCCGCCGCGGGGCCATCCCGGAGACCTCGGTCGAGCACGACGTCGACTGGCGGGTCGAGGCCGACGCGGCGTCGCGGGTCCACCAGCGCCTGGAGGACACCAGCCGCACCCCGGCGGTGCTGGGCACGCTGGGGAAGGCGGCCGAGGCCGACCACGGGCGCGCCGGGCCGCTGACCACCGCGGCCGACACCGAGCGCCGCCGCCGGGAGTGGGTGACCACGCAGCTGGTCCGCGCGGGGCGGGACCGCGCCCGCAGCCTGGGCTGGACCGACTGCTACACGTTCACCAAGGCCCTCGGCGAGCGGGTCGTGGAGCACTACGCGGCCACCGCCGGGCTGCCCGCCTCGATCCTGCGGCCCTCGATCATCGAGTCCGCGGTCCGCGACCCGTTCCCGGGCTGGATCGAGGGCTTCAAGATGGCCGAACCGATCATCCTGGCCTACGGCCGCGGCGACCTGCCGGACTTCCCGGCGGCCCCGGACTCCGTCGTCGACTTCGTCCCGGTCGACCACGTGGTGTCCGCGATGGTCGCGGTCGCGGCGTCGGCGGTCGTCGGCGAGCCGCTGGCCGCGGCGACCGGGCCCGTCGCGCCCGAGCCCGGGCGGGCCGCGCCGGTCCGGTACTTCCACGTCAGCTCCGGGGCCCGCAACCCGGTCACCTTCAACCGGATCTACGAGCTCATCCGCGAGCACTTCGACGCGCACCCGCTGCCCGCGGGCGAGCGCGGCGCCGCCCGGCTGCCGGTCTGGCGGTTCCCGGGCTCGGAGTCCGTCGAGCGGCTGCTGGTGTCCGGCGAGCGCGCCTTCACCGTCGCCGACGCCGTCCTGACCCGGGTGCCGCGCTCGGACACCGTCCGCCGCGTGGTGGAGGACCTGGACCGGCAGAAGCGGCGGCTGGACTTCCTGCGCCGCTACATGGACCTCTACCGCGCCTACACCGAGGCCGACCTGCAGTTCGTCGACGACGCCGCGATGGCGCTCGACCTCGGCATGGAGGCCGAGGACCGGGACCGCTTCGGCTTCGACACCTCGACGATCGACTGGGACTGGTACATCCGGGACTCCCACTGCCCCGCCGTCACCCGCCAGGTGCGCGACGCCGCCAGCCTCCGCTCGCGGCGCAGCGCCCGCCCCGGTGCGGCCGGCCTGCCCGGCGGGATGGCCACCGACCCGACGGTGCTCGCGGCCTTCGACATGGACGGGACGCTGCTGTCCTCCAACGTCGTCGAGGGCTACCTGTGGCTGCGGCTGCCGGAGCTGTCCCCGCGCGACCGCGTCCGCGAGATCGGCGCGCTCACCCGCAAGCTGCCGTCCTACCTGCGCGCCGAGCGCCGCGACCGGGGCGGCTTCCTCCGCGCGGTCTACCGGCGCTACGAGGGCGCGGACCCGGCGCGCCTGGACGCGCTCGTGGACGACCTCGTCGCGGAGCACCTGCTGTCGCGGACGTCGGCGGACGCCCTGCGGCGGATCCGCGAGCACCGCGCCGCCGGCCACCGGACCGTCCTCATCACCGGCGCTATCCGCCAGCTCACCCGGCCGCTCGCCCCGCTGTTCGACCACGTCGTCGCCGCGGACCTCGCGGTCGGCGCCGACGGGCGCTGCACCGGCTTCCTGGCCTCCCCGCCGCTGGTGGGGGAGTCCCGCGCGGCGTGGCTGCGGCGCTTCGCGGCGGTCGAGGGCCTCGACCTCGACCGGTCCTGGGCCTACGCCGACAGCCACTCCGACGTCCCGATGCTCGCGGCGGTGGCGAACCCGGTCGCGGTCAGCCCCGACGTGCCCCTCGCCCGGACCGCGCGCCGCAACCGCTGGACCACGGTGACGTGGCGTTCCGGGGACGGCCACGGCCGCTGGACGGTGCCCGGCGCGGCCCGCCCGATCGAGGCGGAGCCCCAGCGCCACGTCCGGTCGCTGTCCGATGCGGCGCCCGCGGTCGGGGCCG
>CAXSIB010000386.1:0-3517 GCA_964237095.1 uncultured Actinomycetales bacterium | reverse complement strand
CGCGACCGGCCGGTCGGCGATCACCATGCCGCCGGAGTGGATCCCCAGGTGCCGCGGGGCGTCCTGGATCTCCATCGCGAGGTCGAACACCGCCTGCGGGATCCCCGCGCCGTCGTCGCCCGAGCCGGGGCCACCGGAGCCACCGGGGGTGGCCGGCGCGAGCGGGGTCCAGCCGTCGATCTTCTTGCTCCACGCGTCCTGCTGGCCCTGGGAGAACCCGAGGGCCTTGGCCATGTCCCGCACCGCGGACCGCGCGCGGTAGGTGATGACGTCGGCCACCTGGGCCGCGTGCTCCCGGCCGTACTTCCCGTAGACGTACTGGATGGCCTCCTCGCGGCGGTCGGACTCGATGTCGATGTCGATGTCCGGCGGCCCGTCCCGCTCGGGGGCGAGGAACCGCTCGAAGAGCAGGTCATACTCCACCGCGTCCACGTTGGTGATCCCGAGCGCGTAGCAGACCGCCGAGGTGGCGGCCGATCCCCTGCCCTGGCAGAGGATCCCGCGGTCGTGGCAGAACCGCGCGATGTCCTCGACGATCAGGAAGTACCCCGGGAAACCCAGCTCCCTGATCACCCCCAGCTCGTGCTCGATCCGGGCGTGCGCGTCCGGGCGCTGCTCCGGGGACCCGTAGCGGCGCAGGGCCCCGAGGCGGACCAGCTCGCGCAGCCAGCTGTCCTCGGTGTGCCCGGACGGGACCGCGAACGGCGGCAGGGACGGCGCCAGCAGGTCGAGGTCGAACGCGCAGTCCCGGCCCAGCTCCGCGGCGGCGCGGACCGCGCCGGGGTACCGGTCGAACCGCCGCGCCATCTCCGTCCCCGTGCGCAGGCAGGCCGACCCGTCCGGCGGCAGCCACCCGTCCATCTCGTCCAGGCTGCGCCGCGCCCGCACCGCCGCCATGGCCGCCGCGAGGCGGGCGTCGGCGGGGGCGGCGTAGTGCACCCCGTTGGTCGCCACGACGGGGAGCCCGGACCGGTCGGCGAGCCCGGCGAGACGGTCCACGACGTCGTCGTCGCCCGGCAGGCCGTGGTCGGTGATCTCGACGTGCACGTGCTCGCGGCCGAAGAGCCCGGCGAGGCGGTCCAACGCCGCGGCCGCGGCGGCCGGGCCGCCCGCGTCCAGCGCACGGCGCAGGACGCCCTTGCGCCCGCCGGTGAGCACCGCCCAGTGCCCGCCGGACGCGGCGCCGAGACGCTCGAGGTCGTAGACCGGCCGGCCCTTCTCCCCACCGGCCAGGTGCGCCGCGGACACCTCCTGCGACAGCCGCGCGTACCCGTCGGGATCACGGGCGAGCACCAGCAGGTGCTCGCCCTCGGGGTCGGCGACCCCGTTCTGCGGCGCCCGCAGGCCGAGGCTCAGCTCGGTGCCGAAGACGGTGGCGAGACCGTGGACGCCGGCCGCCTCGGCGAAGCGGACGATCCCGTAGAAGCCGTCGTGGTCGGTCAGCGCGAGGGCCTCCAGGCCCTGGGCGGCGGCGGTCGCGGCCAGGGTCTCCGGGGAGGACGACCCGTCGAGGAAGCTGAAGTGGGAGTGGCAGTGCAGCTCCGCGTACGGCGTGACCACCCCGGCCGGTGCCGGTGGCCGCTCCCCGGGATCCCGCTCGTAGGGCGCACGGTGGCGGGACCAGGCGGGGCTGTCCCCGCCGTCCCCGGGCGGGACGGACCGCTCGGACGGTCCGGACCGCCCGGGCGGGCCGGCCGGACCCGGCCGGCCGGACAGCGCCTGCTCGACCACCCGCCAGGGGACGGGTGGGTTCCGGAAGGCCATGTGAGGGACGGTATCGAACATGTGTTCGACGGACAACCACCGCCACCCCGTCTCGGTCACGGGTGTGGCTGACGTGACCGATGGGACGAACGGGGCCGAAGTGTCGCCCCGATTGACGATCGTGCGTCCGACGGGGCGACCGGCCGGCCACGGGCGTCGACAGCAGCGTCGCACGGCACAGCGCTCCACTCATCGCTTGGACAACCGTCTGCCTGAGTACGACGCAGACGAGCACCGACAGCAGACGGACAGCAGAGCAGCCGACCAGCAGAGCGGGCGGGCGATGGCCACCGATGCGCTGAGCACCACGTTCGCCGCGCTCGCCGACCCGACGAGACGGGCGATCCTCGCCCGCCTGGCCACCGTCGAGGCCACGGTCAACGAGCTCGCCACACCGTTCGACGTCAGCGTCCAGGCGGTCTCCCAGCACCTCAGGGTGCTCGAGCGCGCCGGTCTCCTCACCCGGGGCCGCCACGCCCAGCTCCGGCCCTGCCGCTTCGAGGGGCACCGCTGGACACGGCGACCGGCTGGATCGACCGGTACCGCACTGTCTGGCAGGACCGCTTCGACGCCCTCGGGCAGCACCCTGCACGACCTCCAGCGGCCGACAGCAGCCACGACCACCCACGACCACCCACGACCCGGAGGAGGACCGGCATGACCACCACGACACCCGACCTCGGTGAGCTCACGTCCAGCCGCGTCACGACGCCCCGCGCGAGCTCGTCCACCGCGCCATGACGACGCCCGAGCACCTCACCCACTTCTGGGGCCCGACCGGGATCAGCAGCCCGATCGCGACGATCAGCATCGACGTCCGCCCCGGCGGGTGTTCGACCGGGTCACGGTGAACGACTCCGACGGCGCCGAGCACCCCACCCACGCGGTCTTCGTGGAGGTCGTCGAGCCCGAGCGGCTGGTGTTCAGCGAGCCCGACGTCGAGGGCGGGACGACGACCTCGATCACGTTCACCGACCTCGGCGACGGCCGCACCGAGGTCGTCACCCACCCGACGAACGTCCCGGCGATGTACCGCTCCCCCGAGGCGCAGGCCGGCCTGCGGACCAGCTTCGACCGGTTCGCCGTCGGTGTCGCCGGCCTGGCGGCCGCCTCGAGGTGAGACCGCGACCGAGCCGGTCAGTAGTGGATCGGACCGGGCTCGCCGCCGCCGGCGCCGATCGCGTCCCCGGTGACGGCCACACTCCGGGGTGACGCCAGGAACACCACGACGTCGGCGACCTCCGCCGCGGTGACGATGCGCCGCAGGGAGTTGCCGCCGCCGACCCGGGCCGCGGCCTCGACCTCGTCGACGCCGTGGGCCCGGGCGTACGCCGCGATCATCGCGGGGGTCCGCTCGGTCCCGGTCATCCCGGGGTGCACGACACTCACGTTGACCCCGTGTGGACCGAGCTCGTCGGCGAGGTTCTTGGTCATCGCCGCCACCGCGACGTTGCGGATCGACCCGAAGGTGCTGCCGGTCCGGCGGGCGGCCAGCCCGCTCACGTTGACGATCCGCCCCCAGCCCTGCGCCGTCATGTGGGGCGCCGCGGCGCGCGCGGTGCGCAGGTAGCCCAGCACCTTCGTCTCGACCTCGGCGCGGAGGTCCTCGTCGAGCAGGTCGGCCAGGCTGCGCGCCTTCGCCGGGTCCCCCGGCTCGGCGGCGGCATTGACGAGGATGTCGACACCGCCGAGCTCGGCCACGGTCCGCTCGACCATCGCGCGGACCGCGGCGTCGTCGGTGGTGTCGGCCGCG
>CAXSIB010000385.1:0-3522 GCA_964237095.1 uncultured Actinomycetales bacterium | reverse complement strand
GACCTCTCCGGCGACCGGCTCCGCCGGCACCCCGCCGCCGACCGGCACCCCGCGGCCGACCGGCAGCCAGGCGGTCGACCCGGCCGGCGTCACCGACACCACGGGTGTCGCCGGCACCCTCGGCGCCGCCGCCGACGCCGCCCGGGACACCCCGTGACCGTCGACCCGGCCCCCGGCCCCGACACCGTCCTGGCTCCGGACCCGACCCCGACCGTCCACGACCTAGCGCTCCGCGACCTCGCGCTCCGGCCCCCCGCGGTCGGCGACGAGCTCGAGCTGACGGTGACCGGCGTCGCGCACGGCGGCTCGTGCGTCGCCCGCCACCAGGGCCAGGTCGTCTTCGTCCGGCACACGCTGCCCGGCGAGCGGATCCGGGCGCGGATCACCGGGTCCGGCGGCGGCGGGTCCTACCTGCGCGCCGACGCGGTCGACGTGCTGGTCGCCGCGCCGGGCCGGGTGGACGCGCCGTGCCCCTTCTCGGGACCGGGGAAGTGCGGCGGCTGCGACTGGCAGCACGCCTCGCTGCCCACCCAGCGGGAGCTCAAGGCGGCGGTCGTCGCCGAGCAGCTGTCCCGCCTCGCCGGGGTCGAGTGGTCGGTGACCGTCGAGCGGGTCCCGTTCCCCGGCGAGACGCCGCCGGCTCCGGCGGCGCCGCCGGTCCGCGACGACGGGCTCGGCTGGCGGACCCGGATGCGGCTGCGGACCGACGGCGGCCGGCTCGGGCTGCGCGAGCACGGGTCCCACCGCCTCGTCCCCATCGACGACTGCCCGATCGCCGACGTCCGGCTCGGGGTGAGCCACCTCGCGCTGCGCCGCTGGCGGGGGCGCACCGAGCTCTCCCTCGCGATCGACGCGCGCGGGCACCGCCACGCCGCGGTCGACGGCGTCATGCGCCCGGGCTCGGCGCACCACCTCGTGGAGCAGGCGGCCGGCCGGGCCTGGCGGGTCGACGGCACCGGCTTCTGGCAGGTCCACCCCGGTGCCCCCGCGGTGCTGATCGAGGCGGTGCGCGAGGCGCTGGCACCCCGGCCGGGGGAGTCCGCGCTCGACCTCTACAGCGGGGTCGGGCTCTTCGCGGGCGTCCTGGCCGACGACGTCGGGTCGACCGGCACCGTCGACGCGGTCGAGGGCGACGCCGGCGCGGTCGCGAACGCGCGGCGGAACCTGCAGGGGCTGCGGACGGTGACCATCTGGGCCGGGGACGTCGAGGAGGTCCTGACCACGCCCGACGCCGTCCCCGCCCACGTCGACGTCGTCGTCCTGGACCCGCCGCGGACCGGGGCGCGGGCCGCCGTCGTCGACGCGGTCGCGAGCCGTCGTCCCCGCGCCATCGCCTACGTGGCCTGCGACCCGGCCGCCCTGGCCCGCGACGTCGCGACCTTCGCCGGGCACGGCTACGCCCTGACGTCCCTGCGCGCGTTCGACATGTTCCCGATGACCCAGCACGTCGAGTGCGTCGCCCTCCTCGAGCTGACCGGTGCGTCCGGCCGGAATGCCGCGGAGCCTGAGGTATCTTGACGTCGAGAGACTTTGGCGGGTCGGCCATACTGCGACCCGACACGGCGGCACCGCGACGACGCGGTCGAGGAGAGGGGTCCTGATGAGCCTGGACAGTTTCGGGACGGCGGCGACGCTGGACGCGGGCGGCGGGTCCTACCAGGTGTTCTCCCTGTCCCGGCTGGCGGACGCCCTCGGCGGCGACGCCGGCGCGGCCATCGCGTCGCTGCCCTACAGCCTCAAGGTGCTGCTGGAGAACCTGCTGCGCACCGAGGACGGCGCGAACACCACCGCCGCCCAGATCCGCGCCCTCGCGGGCTGGGACCCGGCGGCCCAGCCGGACACCGAGATCCAGTTCACCCCGGCGCGGGTCGTGATGCAGGACTTCACCGGCGTGCCCTGCATCGTCGACCTGGCGACGATGCGCGAGGCGATCACCGACCTCGGCGGGGACCCGACGAAGGTCAACCCGCTGGCGCCGGCCGAGCTCGTCATCGACCACTCGGTGATCGTCGACGTGGCCGGCCGCGCGGACTCCCTCGAGCGCAACATGGAGATCGAGTACGCCCGCAACCACGAGCGCTACCAGTTCCTGCGGTGGGGCCAGAAGGCGTTCCAGCAGTTCAAGGTCGTCCCGCCCGGCACCGGCATCGTGCACCAGGTCAACCTCGAGCACCTCGCGCGCACCGTCTACACCCGCGACGTCCCCGGCCCCGACGGCGTGCCGGTCCCGACCGCGTACCCGGACACCTGTGTGGGCACCGACTCCCACACCACGATGGTCAACGGGCTCGGCGTGCTGGGGTGGGGCGTCGGCGGCATCGAGGCCGAGGCGGCCATGCTCGGCCAGCCCGTGTCGATGCTGATCCCGCGCGTGGTCGGCTTCGAGCTGACCGGGTCGGTGCCCGCGGGCTCGACCGCCACCGACGTGGTGCTCACGATCACCCAGCTGCTGCGGGCCCACGGGGTCGTCGGCAAGTTCGTCGAGTTCTTCGGGCCGGGCGTCGCGGCGGTGCCGCTGGCCAACCGCGCGACGATCGGGAACATGAGCCCGGAGTTCGGCTCGACGTGCGCGATCTTCGGGATCGACGAGACCACGCTGGGGTACCTGCGCCTGACCGGCCGGTCGGCCGAGCAGGTCGCGCTGGTCGAGGCCTACGCGAAACTGCAGGGCCTCTGGCACGACCCGGCCGCGCCCGCGCGGTACTCGGAGTACCTGTCCCTCGACCTGTCGACGGTCGTCCCGTCGATCGCCGGCCCGCGCCGCCCGCAGGACCGGATCGCGCTCTCCGAGGCGGCCGAGGCCTTCCGGGCCGCGCTCGCCGACTACGTGGTCGACGGCGACGACCCCGCCGAGTCGGTCTCGGTGTCGCGGTCGGCGTCCGTGCGGGGACCGGCGGACGAGGCGTCCGCGGAGTCCTTCCCGGCGAGCGACGCCCCCGCGAACGACGAGGTTCCCGGCGGTGGCGACCCCGCGGACGCCCCGGTCCAGCCCGCGCACCTGGCGCCGGCGGCCCGGCGCGCCCACCGCCGCGTGCCGGTCACCCTCGACAGCGGCGAGACCGTCACCCTCGACCACGGCGCCGTGGTGATCGCCGCGATCACCTCGTGCACCAATACCTCCAACCCGTCGGTGATGGTGGCCGCGGCGCTGCTCGCGCAGAAGGCGGTCGAGCGCGGGCTGTCGTGCCGCCCGTGGGTCAAGACGTCCCTCGCGCCGGGCAGCAAGGTCGTCATGGACTACTACGACCGCGCCGGACTCACGCCCTACCTGGACAAGCTCGGGTTCAACCTCGTCGGCTACGGCTGCACCACCTGCATCGGGAACTCCGGCCCGCTGCCCGAGGCGATCTCCGCGGCGGTCGCCGAGCACGACCTCGTCGTGGGCGCGGTGCTCTCGGGGAACCGGAACTTCGAGGGCCGGATCAACCCCGACGTGCGGCTGAACTACCTCGCCTCCCCGCCGCTGGTCGTCGCCTACGCCCTCGCCGGGACGATGGACCTCGACCTGACCACCGAGCCGCT
>CAXSIB010000384.1:0-3525 GCA_964237095.1 uncultured Actinomycetales bacterium | reverse complement strand
GGCTCCTCCCGCGCGCGCTGCAGCGTCGACGCCGGGCCCTCGAAGGTGCCCGCCGGCCCGACGGGGTACAGCTGCGCGGCCCAGGCGCCGTCCTGCGGTCCGAGGACGGCGTCGAGCTCCGCGGGGGTCCACACGTAGGTCGAGCCCTCGACGCCGGCGGCGTCCGCGTCCAGCGCCGAGGCGAACCCGCCCTCGGCGGTCAGCAGGTCGCGCAGCAGGAAGCCCGCGGTCTCCCGGACGACCCGCTCCCCCAGCGGGGACGGGGCGAGGGCGTTCCAGTGGGTGTAGAGCCGCAGGAGCTGGGCGTTGTCGTAGAGCATCTTCTCGAAGTGCGGCACGACCCAGTCGGCGTCGACGCTGTAGCGGGCGAAGCCGCCGCCGAGCTGGTCGTACAGCCCGCCCGAGGCCATCGCGACGCAGGTCTGGTCGAGCATGCGGCGGGCGTCGGGCGACCCGGTCCGGGCGTGGTGGCGCAGCAGGAACTCCGTGACCATCGAGGGCGGGAACTTCGGGGCGGTCCCGAAGCCGCCCGTCCGGTCGTCGAAGTCCTCGACCAGACCGGCGACCGCCGCGAGCAGCAGCTCCTCGTCCGGGGGGCGCGGCCCGCCGGGTCCGGTGGGCACGGCGACCTCGGCCAGGTGCGCGGTCAGCTGCGCGGCGCCGGTGAGCAGCTCCGCCCGCCGCTCGGCCCACGCCTGCGCGACCGCGTCGAGGAGCTGGCCGAAGCCCGGCATGCCCTGGCGCGGGGTCGGCGGGTAGTAGGTGCCGCACAGGAACGGCCGGGCGTCGGGGGTCAGGAAGCAGGTCATCGGCCAGCCGCCCTGACCGGTGGTCGCCTGGGTCGCCGCCATGTAGACGGCGTCGACGTCGGGGCGCTCCTCGCGGTCGACCTTCACCGCGACGAAGCCCCGGTTCAGCTGCGCGGCCAGCAGCGGGTCCTCGAAGGACTCGTGGGCCATGACGTGGCACCAGTGGCAGGCGGCGTACCCGACGCTGAGCAGGACCGGGACGTCGCGTCGGCGGGCCTCGGCGAACGCCTCGGGTCCCCAGGGCCACCAGTCGACGGGGTTGTCCGCGTGCTGGCGCAGGTAGTCACTCGCCGCACCCGCGAGCCGGTTGGTCACCGGGCACCGTCGCCGGAGCGGTGATCCGGGAGGACCGGCCGGACGGGAGGGGCCGGACCGACGGGAGGGGCGACGGCCGTCGTGAGTGGTGGCACGCCGTCCAGTCTGGGCCGGACCGCGGGACGACCCGCACGGGACGGACGACGGACGCCCACCGGCCCGGGCCGGCCGGCGCGTCCCACAGGTCGCGGCACCGCGGACGGGGAGCCACCATGAGTCGTCCGGGTGTTCCGGGTCTCCCGATCCGGTGAGCAGTCCCCGCCGACGATGGTGTGGCGGCCGGTCTGCGGCTCCCGCCCCCGAGAAGGAGCGTTCCTGTGCACACCGTCCTCTGGCTCATCGCCGCGGTCTTCGTGATCGCCGGCATCGTCACCCTCGTGCGCCGGCGGATCCTGTTCGGCATCGTGCTGATCGTGGTCGGGCTGCTCATCGGCCCGGGCGGCGTCAGCATCTTCAGCTGACGACCGCCCTGCCCGGGACCTGACGGCGCGCCCGACCCGGCCCCGCCCGGGGGGTCCGACCGCACCGCCGACGACGAGGGGGCCGGGCATGGCCGGGCGCGCGGGGAAGCCGCGGGAGAGCGGCAGCGGCGCGAGCACGCTGACCGTGCTGGTCGCGCTGGCGTCCAACGTGGCGGTCGCGATCGCCAAGATCATCGCCGCGGTGATCACCGGGTCGGCGTCGATGTCGGCGGAGGCCGCGCACTCGGTCGCCGACACCGTCAACGAGGTCCTGCTGCTGACCGCGCTGCGGGCCAGCGCCCGCCCGGCGGACTCCAGCCACCCCCTCGGCTACGGCCGGGCGCGCTACTTCTGGGCCTTCGTCGCCGCCGGGTCGATCTTCGTGACCGGCGCCCTCTTCTCGGCCTACGAGGGCGTCACCGCCCTGCGAGCCGGGATGCGGCCGCTGGAGAGCCCGATCGTCAACTACGTCGTGCTCGGGGTCTCCTTCCTGCTGGAGGGCACGTCCCTCGTGCGCGGGCTGGTCCAGACCCGGACCGAGGCGCGCGAGGACCGGCGGTCGTTCCGCGAGTTCCTCCGGACCAGCGACGACCCGACCACGACCACGGTCGTCTTCGAGGACAGCGCGGCACTGGTCGGGCTGACCCTCGCCGCGGCCGGCAACGTGGCCCACCAGCTCACCGGTTCGAGTGTCTGGGACGGCGTCGCGAGCCTGCTGATCGCCGTCCTGCTGGCCGCGGTGGCCCTGCGCCTCGGCCGCACCAACATGCGGCTGCTCACCGGGGTGCAGGCCGACCCCCGGATGGTCCGGTCCATCGTGGCCTGGCTCGGGGACCAGCCGGAGGTCGAGGCGGTCGTCGACCTGCTCACCGTCCAGCTCGGGACCGACCAGGTGCTGCTGTGCGCTCGTCTCGACCTCGACGACACCCTCGACGGCGGCGCGGTCGAGCGGGCCATGGTCCGGATGGGCGAGGAGGTGCGCGCCGAGTTCCCGGACGTCGCCGAGGTGTTCCTCGAACCCGTCCCGCGGCACGACCCGGTCGTTCGCGAGCGGGTCCGCGCCCGCTACGGCGACGTCGTCGCGCAGCGGCTGGTCGAGGAGGCCGGCGCTGATCCCCCGTCCCGCTGAGAGTGCACCGGACAGCAGGTTCCGGCCGGGCGGCGGGGCCGGACCGCCCAGCTGACCCGGCCGGCCCGGGCGGGACGGCGGCTCAGTCGAGGGTGATGACCGCGCGCCGGTTGAGCCGCTGGCCGTCGGCGGTCACGTCGGAGGCGATCTGCTGCTGCTCGCCGACCGCCCGGACGGTGATCGTCGGTGCGGCGGCGCCGAGGTCGGCTCGGAGGGAGTCGGCGACGGCCTGGGCGCGGCGGCGGGACAGGGCCACGGCGCCCGCGGGGCCGCCGACGGAGTCGGTGTAGCCGGTGACGACGACCGCGCGGCCGTCCGCGGCCCTGATCCGCATGGCCGCCGCGGCCACGACGGCCCGGGTGGCCGGGTCGAGCGCGGCGGACGTGCTCGGGAAGAGGACGACCCCGATCGCGGCGGCGGGCAGCGCGGCACTCCCCGCGGCCGGGTGGACCGCGACCCCGCCGCCGCCGATCAGCGCGGTCCCCGGGAGGGTGACGGTCGCGCGGGCGTCGGCCAGGCGGCCCGCGGCCGTCGTCTCGGCGGCGGCGGGGTCGGCGGCCCCGACGGCGACGGTCCGCACGACCGTGGCCGTGCCGGCCAGGTCGGTCCGCAGGGCGGTGGCGACGGCCGCGGCCCGCGCCCGGGCCAGCGCACTGTTCGCGCCGGGGCCGGCGAGGTCGTCGGCGAAGCCGGTCACGGTCACCGTCGCCGGGTGGGCGGCGCGGACGCCGATCGCGGCGTCGGCGAGGGCGGCCCGCCCGCGCGGGTCCACCGCGGCGGACCCGGCCGCGAAGAGGACGGTGCCGACCTC
>CAXSIB010000383.1:0-3526 GCA_964237095.1 uncultured Actinomycetales bacterium | reverse complement strand
CGCCGTCCGCACGGTCGCGGCCGCGCTGCCCGGGGTCGGCGGGTCGTGGACGGCGCGCCTGGCCGGGCACGACCAGGTCGTGCTCGTCAGCGGCGCCGCGATGGGCACCACCCGCAACACCGTCGGCTGGTTCGACCGCACGGCGGCGGGCTGGGTCCGGCGCGCGGAGGTGTCGGGCTGGAACGGCCGCGGGGGCTGGGCGGTGCGCCACAGCGCCGGGGACCTGCGCAGCCCCGTCGGGCTCTACGACCTGACCGACGCGGGCGGCTTCTCCCGCAACCCGGGGACCGCGCTGTCCTACCAGTGGTCCCCCGCGGAGTACAGCGAGGTGCTGAACGGGGTCCGCACGTTCGACCACGTCCTGGCCATCGACTACAACCGCGTCGCGGGCCGCCCCCCGTCGGACAGCACCCGCCCGGACGGCTGGTCGCGCGGCGGGAGCATCTGGATCCACGTCGCGCACCGCTCGCCCACCGAGGCCTGCATCGGCATCGAGGACGCCGACCTGGTCGATCTGCTGCGCTGGCTGCGCCCCGCGGCCCGGCCCGCGGTCCTGATGGGACCCGCGAGCGTCCTCTCGGTCTGAGCTGCCGCCCGGGGTCGCCAGGACGACCGCGGGCGCCAGGGTCGCCGGGTCGCCCCGGGCGAGGCAGGGTGGTGGGCATGCGACGTGTCGAACTGGGTCAGGGCCTCACGGTCTCCGCGCAGGGTCTCGGGTGCATGGGGATGAGCGAGTTCTACGGCGAGACCGACGACGAGCAGTCGATCGCGGTGATCCACCGCGCCCTCGACGTCGGGATCACCTTCCTCGACACCGCGGACATGTACGGCCCGTTCGCGAACGAGATCCTGGTGGGCCACGCCATCAGGGACCGGCGCGACGAGGTGCAGCTCGCGACCAAGTTCGGCAACAAGCGCGGGGAGAACGGCGAGCGCCTGGGCATCGACGGCAGCCCCGACTACGTCCGCCGCGCCTGCGAGGCCTCCCTGCGCCGCCTCGGGGTGGAGACCATCGACCTCTACTACCAGCACCGGGTCGACCCCGAGACCCCGATCGAGGACACGGTCGGGGCGATGGCCGACCTCGTGACCGCGGGCAAGGTCCGCCACCTCGGGCTCTCGGAGGCGGCGCCGGACACGATCCGCCGCGCCCACGCCGTGCACCCGATCACCGCGCTGCAGACCGAGTACTCCCTGTGGACACGGGACCCCGAGACCGACGGCGTGTTCGACACCTGCGTGGAGCTGGGCATCGGGTTCGTCGCCTACTCCCCGATCGGGCGCGGCTTCCTCTCCGGGTCGATCCGCACCCTCGACGACCTCGCCCCCGACGACTTCCGGCGGGTCAACCCGCGGTTCGGACAGGCCAACCTGGACGCGAACCTCCGCCTCGTCGACCGGGTCACGCAGATCGCCGACGACAAGGGCGTGACCCCGGCCCAGCTGGCGATCGCCTGGGCCGGCGCGGCGCTGCCGGGGCGGCCGCCGGTGGTGCCGATCCCGGGCACCAAGCGGCTCACCTACCTGGCCGAGAACGCCGGCGCCGACGAGGTCGAGCTGTCCGCCGAGGACCTGGCGGCCCTCGACGAGGCCGCTCCGACCGGCGCCGCGAGCGGCGAGCGCTACCCGGACATGAGCTCGATCCACCGCTGACGCGGCCACCCGGGCCGGGCGTCGGGGGTGGCCCGGGGAGCGGCGTCGGGCCGTGGTCCGGAGTCGCGTCGGGCGGTGTGCACCGCCGGTCCGGCGGGTGTGGTGTGGGAGGCTCGGCGCGGGCGCCGTCGGAGGGTCGGCACCGGGCCCGGTGCGTGCTGTGGCCCGGAGCGCCGTCGGCGGCGCAGCGGGGGAGGGTCGAGCACGCGATGTCCCCCACCCCGTCCCCCCGTCGCCGGGCCGCCCCCTCCTGCCCCCGATCGCCCCGGTCTCTCGCGGGCGTCCTCCGGGTGCCGGTGCAGGCGGTGCCGCGGTGACCGCGACCACCCCGGTGGGACGGTCGGCGCGGCGGCGGTCGGCGGACCGGGAGCTGACGCTGCGCCTGCGTCGGAGCCTGGGACGGCTGCCCGACGTCCCGGTCGGGGTCTGCATCGGCCTCGCGTTCGTCGGGTCGTGCCTCGGGGCGGCGTCGGCGTTCGTCGGCGGTGACGGTCGGCGGGTGCCGTGGCCGGGCGCCGGTCTGCGCGGGCTGTGGCCGGCCTACGGCGACGGCGCGGCGCAGCTCGCGGGCATCGTCGGCATCGCCGTGGTGGTGCTCACCTGGCTGGCGCTCGGGCTCGCGGTGCTCCGCCGCCGGACCGGGGTGCGCGGCGTGCTGGGCTACGCCGCCGCGGCCGTCGTGCCGCTCGCGCTGGCGCCGCCGCTGTTCAGCGAGGACGCGTGGACCTACGTGGCGATCGGCCAGCTCGTCGACCGGGGCTTCGACCCGTACCGGGTCGGCTGGGGCGTGCTGGGCCGGGGTGACTACACCGCGAACCTCAGCGTGTTCTGGCGGGACAGCCCGAGCCCGTACTCCCCGCTGGCGCTGCGGCTGCTGCAGCTGATCGCCCACACCGTCGACGGCAGCCTGGCCGGCGGGGTCGTCGTGCTCCGGGTGCTGTCCGTCGCCGCGCTGGCCGCCTGCGTGCCGCTGCTGATCCGGCTCACCGCGGCGCGCCGGCTGTCCCAGGCCCCCGTGCTGTGGCTGGTGATCGCGAACCCGCTCCTCGTGGTGACCTTCCTGTCCGCCCTCCACCTCGACGTGCTCGTCCTGCCGCTCATGCTCGCCGCGCTGGTCGCCCAGCAGCGGGGCCGCGACGTGCTCGCGATCCTCGCCGCCGCGCTCGCGGGGCAGGTCAAGGTGACCGCGCTGGTCCTGGCCGGCTTCATCGTCGCGGCCCGGCTGCTGACGGCCCGCGAGGGGGAGCCCGCGCGGCGCCGGGTCCGCGCCGCCGCGGGGCTCACGGCGCTGGCGGCCGCGGTGTTCGGCGGGATCAACCTGGTCTGCGGGCTCGGCTTCGGCTGGCTGAGCGCCCTGTCGATCCCGAGCCGCGCCAACAACGTGCTGACCCCGCTGGACGCCCTCACCGACCTCGCGTCAGCGGTCGGCATCGGCGGCGGCCCCATCCCCGGCCAGGTGGTCGCCACCGCCCCCGGGTGGCTGCTCGCGGTGGGCCTGACGGCCGGCGTCGCGGCGACCGTGGTGCTGGCGCTGCGGGTGGGCCGCCTCGGGGTGGCGCGGGGTGCGGCCTACAGCCTCATCGTCCTGACGCTGCTCAACGGCGCGGTCTGGTCGTGGTACTTCTGCGTGCCGTTCGTGCTGCTCGTGCTCTTCGGCTCCCGGCGCGAGCAGCTCGTGGTGGTCGGGCTCTCGACGCTGCTGGTGTTCTCGATCCGCCCGGACGGCGCGGGCGGGGCGGGCGGCGGCTTCCGGGCGGCCGCCCTCGTCGGGGACGTGTTCTTCCTCGTGGTCTACGCGGTCGCGACCCGGACGGTGGTGCACCGGCCGCCGGTGGGCGCCCCGCCGGCGGACGCCCCGCCCGCCGGGGGCGTC
>CAXSIB010000382.1:0-3538 GCA_964237095.1 uncultured Actinomycetales bacterium | reverse complement strand
GCCGCGGGACGCGCCGGCGGTGGCCCGGCTGGTGCAGGCCGCGTTCAGCGCCCGTCCGCGCCTCGACCCGCCCGCGACCGCGCTGTCCGAGACCCCGGCGACGGTCGCCGCCGAGATCGCCCACCGCGGCGGCCTCGTCGCCGAACTGGACGGGGAGCTGGTCGGCTCCCTGCTGTTCGGCGCCGGACCGGGCCTGCGCCTGACCCGCGTCTGCACCGACCCGGCCGCCCGCCGGCACGGGGTCGCCGCGGCCCTGGTCGCGGCCGCCGAGGCCGAGGCGGCGCGGCGGGGGATCCCGCTGATCTCCCTCGTCGCCCGCCGCGAGCTGACGCAGAACATCACGTTCTGGACCGCGCTCGGCTACGCGCCGGTCGCCACCGCGGTGTTCCCCGCGGTCGACCGGCTGCCGCACAACCTGGTCCTGGCCCGGGCCACCCCCGTCGCGCTCGAGGTCGCCGGGCCGGCCGCCATGCGCGTCCTCGGGGAGACCGTCGCCGGACTGCTCCGCGCGGGTGACCTGGTCCTGCTCGCCGGGGAGCTCGGGGCGGGCAAGACCACGCTCACCCAGGGGATCGGCGCCGGGCTGGGCGTCCGCGGACCGGTGACCTCCCCGACCTTCGTGATCGCCCGCCAGCACCCGTCCCGGCGCGGCGGGCCGGGGCTGCTGCACGTCGACGCCTACCGCCTCGGCGGGCCGGCCGAGCTGGACGACCTCGACCTGGTCAGCCCGGGTGCGGCGGCCGTGACGGTCGTCGAGTGGGGCCGGGGGACGGCGGAGTCCCTCGCCCACGAGCGGCTCGAGATCGACATCGAGGTGCCGCCGAGCGGCGACGGGCCGCGGCCGGTGCGGGTGCGGTCGTTCGGCGGGGGCTGGGCGCTGCGCGGGCTCGAGGAGCTGCGCCGGCTGCAGCCGGTGCTGGACCGGGTCGCGGCGGCCGAGGCGGCGGAGGGAGCGTCGGACGGGCAGTCGATCGGGGTCCGGGACGAGGAGCCGGTCGGGGTCCGGGACGAGGAGCCGGTCGGGGTCCGGGACGAGGAGTCGGACGGGGTCGCCGCCGGGCGGGTCGCGGCCGGCGTGGTCCCGGCGGACGCCGCTCACCGGGTCGACGCACCCGGCCGGACCTAGAGTCAGCGGGTGCTGCTCGGGATCGACACCTCCGCGGGCGTCGGGGTCGCGGGGCTGCGGACCACCTCGGACCGGCGTGCGGCCCACCCGGCCGCCCTCACCGACCGAGCCGACCTGACCGACCTGGCCGGCTCGACCGACCTCGCCGAGCGGTACGAGGCGCGGACGTCGGTGCACGCCGAGGTGCTCGTCCCGCTGGTGCGTGAGGTCCTCGACGCCCTCGGCGCGACGACGGCCGACGTCAGCGGCGTCGTCGTCGGGACCGGACCGGCGCCCTTCACCGGGCTGCGCGTCGGGCTCGTCACCGCGCGCACGCTGGCCGACGCCCTCGGGGTGCCGGTGCTCGGCGTCTGTTCCCTCGACGTGCTCGCCGTGCAGGTGCTGGGGGAGCTCGGACCGGCGCCGGGAACGGTCGAGTTCCTGGTCGCCGCCGACGCCCGGCGCCGGGAGGTCTACTGGGCCCGCTACCGGGCCGCGGGAGCGTCGGGCGCGGACCTCGTCCACCTCGAGCGGGTCGCCGGCCCCGCCGTCGGATCCCCGGCCACGCTGAGGATCGGCAGCGCCGACCGCGGCGACCTCGCCGTGTACGGGCCGGGCGCCCGCCGGTACCCCGACGAC
This sequence comes from uncultured Actinomycetales bacterium, assembly GCA_964237095.1. GTDB lineage: Bacteria > Actinomycetota > Actinomycetes > CAXTBU01 > CAXTBU01 > CAXSIB01. The sequence continues at coordinate 1,794 of CAXSIB010000382.1, read as the reverse complement.
CTCGGGTCGCCCGCGATCTCGGGTGTCGACCGACGCGCACCGGTCGGGACTCCCGGCGGGTCAGGGGTGGACCGGCGGGGGCCGGCGGCGGTGTCGGCCGCGGCGATGCTGCGGGCGGTCCGCGACGGCGTGGTGGAGACCACCGGCACCGAGCCGCTCTACCTCCGCCGGCCCGACGTGGCCGAGTCCGTGCCGAGCCTGCTGTGACGCGCCCGTGGCGCGCCGGATCATGAGCACCGGCGCACGGATCCGGCCCATGCGCCTCGGCGACGTCGCCGCGGTGGCGGCCCTCGAGCTGCGGCTGTTCCCCTACGACGCCTTCAGCGCGGCGTCCCTGCGCGACGAGCTCGCCGTCGGTCCGACGCGGTGGTGGGTCGTCGTCGAGAGCGGTGCTCCCGAGCCGGCCCGGGTCCCGGGATCCCCGCCGGCGCGAGGACATCTCCTCGGCGCCGCCGGCGTCTCACTCGCCGAGGACTCCGAGATCCTCTCCCTCGCGGTCGCGCCCGAGGCCCACCGCCAGGGCATCGGGAGAGCACTGCTCGCGGAGCTGGTCGACCGGGCGCGGGGGGCGGGCGCCGAGCGGATCTTCCTCGAGGTCGCCGACGACAACGCGCCCGCCCTGGCCCTCTACGCCGCCACGGGTTTCGAGACGATCTCCCGCCGGCGCGGGTACTACGCGAGCGCAGCCGGCCCGGGCACCGTCGACGCGCTCGTCCTGGCGCGCCGCCCCGACGGGCGGCCGGGCCCCTCCCACGCCGCCGCCCACTCCACCGACGCCGCGGCCGCCGCGGCTGCAGCCGCCGCGACCGGCACGGCTGGTACGGCCGACGCCGGCGGGGGACAGCCGTGAGCGGCCCGCTGGTGCTGGGGATCGAGACGTCGTGCGACGAGACCGGCGTCGCTCTGGTCCGTGACGGCGTGCTCGTCGGGGAGGCCCTCGCGTCGAGCGCCGAGGAGCACGTCCGCTTCGGTGGGATCGTGCCGGAGGTCGCCAGCCGGGCGCACCTGCAGGCGTTCCTCCCGACCCTGCACCGCGCGCTGGACTCGGCGGGGGCGACCCTCGCCGACGTCGACGCGATCGCGGTCACCGCCGGGCCCGGCCTGGCCGGGGCGCTGCTCGTCGGGGTCGGCGCGGCGAAGTCCCTCGCCCTGGCTCTCGACGTGCCGCTGTGGGGCACCAACCACCTGGTCGCCCACGTCGCCGCGGACACCCTCGAGCACGGCCCGCTGCCCGCGGGATCCGTGGCCCTGCTGGTGTCCGGCGGCCACACCAGCCTGCTCGCCGTCGACGACCTCGTGACGGGCGTGCGGCTGCTCGGGGAGACCCTCGACGACGCGGCGGGGGAGGCGTTCGACAAGGTCGCCCGCCTGCTGGGACTGCCCTATCCCGGCGGCCCGCAGGTCGCGGCCGCCGCGGCCCGCGGCGACCGGACGGCGGTCCGCTTCCCGCGCGGGCTGACCGCACCGAAGGACCGGGTCGCCCACGCCGCCGACTTCTCCTTCTCCGGGCTGAAGAGCGCGGTGTCCCGCACGGTCGCCGGGCTGCGGGACGCTGCAGCCTCAGACGGCGGGGGCCGGCTGCCCGCCGCCGCGGTCGCCGACATCGCCGCCGGCTTCCAGGAGGCGGTCGTCGACGTCCTCACCGCGAAGGCCGTGAAGGCCTGTGTCAGCTCGGGATCGTCGACGCTCGTGCTGGCCGGCGGGGTCGCGGCGAACGCCCGGCTGCGAGAGGTCGCCGCCGAGCGCTGCGCCGCGGCGGGGGTCATGCTGCGCATTCCCTCGCCGCGGCTGTGC
>CAXSIB010000381.1:0-3540 GCA_964237095.1 uncultured Actinomycetales bacterium | reverse complement strand
CGCGGCGGTCGGTGTCGGCCGCGGGACGCGGACCGGACGGGGGGCCGTGAGCGGACGGGGGGCCACCAGCAGCGAGGTCGTCATGGGCCCAACCTGGCCACGGGCCCTGAGGCCGCGCTGCCACGAGTCTGTGAGCTCACTGGGGGTCGACCACCGGGACGGCTCAGTCCAGGGCTCGGCGCAGGAAGCCCTGCACCCCGGCGACCGTGAACAGGACCAGGAACCCGACCAGGGCCAGCACGCCCACCCACGGCGCGAGGTGCGGTACCGACGGGGTCAGCGCCGACCGCATCCCCTCGCTCACGTAGGTGAGCGGGTTGCAGGCGGTCAGCACCTGGAACCAGCGCAATCCCGACAGCGACGGCCACGGGTACTGGGTCGCCCCGGTGAACAGCAGCGGGGTGAGCACGAGCGCGAACACGATGTTCAGCCGGGCAGGGGTCACGAGGGTCCCGAGCGTGAGCCCGATCGCGGAGCCGGTGAGCGCCCCGAGCACGAGGAACAGCGCGACCGGGCCCAGGGCGCCGGCGTGCCACGGCAGGTGCCCGAGCACGAGCCGCCCGAGGGGGAACATCAGCACCGCCGCACAGAGCGCGCGCAGCGTCGAGAAGACGATCTTCTCCAGCGCCACCATCGTCGTGGTCGTCGGCGCGAGCAGGCGGTCCTCGATCTCCTTGGAGAACGAGAAGTCGATGACGAGCGGCAGCGCGGTGGTCTGCAGCGCGGTCAGGAACGCCGTGAGCGCGAGCACCCCGGGGAACAGCAGGTCCGCGTACCCGGGACGGGTGTAGCCGAGGGAGCCGAGCACCTTCCCGAACACGAAGAGCAGGAACAGCGGCTGGAGGATCACCTGGGCGGCGAAGGTCGGCAGCTCCCGCCACGTGACGAACAGGTCGCGCCGGAGGATCGCGAGCGCGGCCCGGGCGCTCAGGGCGTTCACCGCAGCCCCCGCCCGGTCAGGTTGATGAAGACGTCCTCGAGGCTGGCCTCGCGGATCGCCACGTCGGTGACCCGGGCGCCGTGGGTCGTGAGGGTCTCGGTGACCACCCCCAGGAGACTGGCCGGGGGCACGTCGGCGAACACCCGCAGCCGCAGCTGGCCGTCGCCGGGCGACCCGGGCTCGACGCCGGTGACCCCGGGCAGCGCGCGCACCGCACCGGCGACCGCCTCGCCGTCGGCCCGCCCCCCGTCGGCGGGTCCGACCAGTGCCGCGGTCAGCTCCAGGCTCGACGTGCCGGGCAGCGAGCGGGTCAGCGCGGCCGGGGTGTCGAGGGCGAGCAGCGTGCCGCGGTCGACGATCCCGACCCGGTCGCACAGCTCGGTCGCCTCCTCCATGTCGTGCGTGGTCAGCACCACCGTCACCCCGTCCCGCTTCAGCTCGGCGATCCGGTCCCAGACGAACAGCCGGGCCTGCGGGTCCAGCCCGGTGCTCGGCTCGTCGAGGAACAGCACCTCGGGCGCGTGCATCAGCGCGCGGGCGATCATCAGCCGCTGGGCCTGGCCGCCGGAGTAGCGGTCGACCTTGTCCCCGCCGCGGTCACCGAGCCCGAACTGGTCGAGCAGGGACGCCGCCCGGGCGTTGCGGACCCCGCGGGGCACCCCGTGGTAGGCCGCGTGGAAGGTCAGGTTCTGCGCCGCCGACAGCGACCGGTCCAGGTTCGGCCGCTGCGGGACCACGGCGAGGCGCGCCCGGGCCGCGGCCGGGTCCGCGCCGACGTCGACCCCGCCCACCCACGCCCGGCCCGCGGTCGCGCGGACGCGGGTGGTGAGCACCCCGACCGTGGTGGTCTTGCCGGCGCCGTTCGGCCCGAGCAGCCCGAACACCTCACCGCGGGCGACGGCGAAGCTCAGCCCGTCGACCGCGTTGACCGGCCGTTTCGGGTACCGCTTCACCAGCCCGGAGACCTCGGCCGCCGCGGCCGCCGCGGGCGGCGGGGCGGTCACCGCGGTCGGGTGGGTGGGCACCGCCCCATCCTGCCCGGCGGACCTCAAGGACTCGTCAGGACCACCCGCAGGCAGGTCAACGCCGTCTCAACGCAGCCGCCGGGCGCCGCCGTCCGGACCGACGCTGACGAGGTACCCGCTCCGGCCCCGGGGTGTGCGAGCACCACCGGGACCACCACCCGAAAGGACCGTCCCGTGGCTGACGTGGCCTACGTGCTGCTCACGATCGCCGTCTTCGCCGTCCTCGCCCTCCTCGTCCGCGGGCTGGAGAGGCTGTGAGCCCCGGTACCGGGATCGCCCTCGCGGTCGCCGTGCTCGTGGCGGCGTTGATGCTCGTCGCCCTCCTGCTCCCCGAGAAGTTCTGACGTGGCGCCGTCCACGGGCGTCACGCCCCTGACGAGGAGGGTCCCCCGCTGATGCTCCCCGACTGGGTGGCCGGACTGCTCGAGTTCGCCGCCGTCGTCGCCGCCCTCGCGCTGTGCTGGAAGCCCCTCGGCGACCACATGGCCCGGGTGTTCACCTCGACGCGGCACGCCCCCGCCGAGCGGACCGTCTACCGCGCGATGGGCGTCGACCCCGACGCCGACCAGCGGTGGCCCACCTACCTGCGCAGCCTGCTGGCGTTCAGCGCGGTCGGCGTCCTCTTCCTCTACGTGTTCCAGCGGGTCCAGGGCCACCTGCCCCTGGCCGCCGCCTTCAGCGGGGTCACCCCGGCGACCGCGTGGAACACCGCGGCGTCGTTCGTCACCAACACCAACTGGCAGTCCTACTCCGGTGAGTCGACGATGTCGGTCCTCACGCAGGCGACCGGCCTCACCGTCCAGAACTTCCTGTCCGGCGCGGTCGGCATCGCGGCGGCCGTCGCGCTGATCCGCGGCTTCACCCGCACCCGCTCCGACCGGCTCGGCAACTTCTGGGTCGACATGACCCGGGCGGTGCTGCGGATCCTGCTGCCGATCTCGATCGTCGGCGCCGTCCTCCTGCTCTCCATGGGCGTCGTGGAGAACCTCCACGCGTTCACCGCGGTCACGACGATCGCGGGCCAGAAGCAGTCGCTGCCGGGTGGGCTCATCGCCAGCCAGGAGGTCATCAAGGAGGTCGCCAACAACGGCGGCGGCCCGTACAACGCGAACTCCGCGCACCCCTTCGAGAACCCCAACGCGATCTCGGACCTCTTCCAGGTCTTCCTCATCCTGGTCATCCCGGTGTCCCTCACCCGGACCTTCGGCAAGCTGGTCGGCGACCGCCGCCAGGGCGTCGCGGTCCTCGCGACCATGGCGTCCATCTGGACCCTCATGGTGGGCCTGGTCGACTGGGCCGAGACCGCCCACCGCGGCGCGGTGCCGGCGCTGGTCGGGTCGGCGATGGAGGGCAAGGAGCTGCGGTTCGGCATCCCGGCCAGCTCGATCTTCGCCGCGTCGACCACGCTGACCTCCACCGGGGCCGTGAACTCCTTCCACGACAGCTACACCGCCCTGGGGGGCGGCGTCACCGTCTTCGACATCGTCACCGGCGAGGTCGCGCCGGGCGGGGTCGGCGCCGGGATCTACGGCATCCTCCTGCTGGCGGTGAGCGCGGTCTTCGTCGCCGGCCGGG
>CAXSIB010000380.1:0-3565 GCA_964237095.1 uncultured Actinomycetales bacterium | reverse complement strand
GACGGCGGCGATCCCGCGGCGGCGCTGCTCGCCGCGACCGGCGGCCGGGGCGTCGACGTGGTGTTCGAGGCGGCGGGCACCGACGCGGCGATCGCGACCGCGGTCGCCGTCGCCGGGCCAGGCGCGCGGGTCGTGCTGGCCGGCATCGCGGCCTCGGAGACCTCGGTCGTCCCCGTCGCCGCCGCCCGGCGGAGGGGACTGACGCTGGTCACCGTGCGCCGGATGAAGGAGGTGTACCCGCGGGCCGCGGCGCTCGTCGCCGGCGGGCTCGTCGACGTCACCGCCGTGGTCACCCACCGGTTCCCGCTCACCGCTGTCGACGAGGCCTTCCGCGTCGCGGAGTCCCGCGCCGGGCTGAAGGTGGTCGTGGAGCCCGCCCGCGGCTGACCGCCACCGGCCGAGCGCACCGGGCCGACGGCGCCCGCCCGCGGGCCACGGGCCACGGCTCACGGCTCACGGCTCACGGGGCACCGGCGGTCAGGCGCAGACCTGGTCCCGGCCGTTGCCCTTGGCCACGTACAGCGCCTCGTCGGCCCGCCCGAGCAGGTCCGACATCGTCGACCCCGGGGAAGCGGTCGCGACGCCGATGCTGACGGTGACCGCGAGGCCGTCGGTGATCAGGTCCCAGCGCTGGCCGCGCACCAGACCGCAGACGCTCTCGCAGACCTGCAGCGCCCGGGCCGTCTCCACGTCCGGCATGACGAGCACGAACTCCTCGCCGCCGAGACGCGCGGAGAAGCCGGGCTCGGGCACGACCCGTTCGAGCAGCGCGCCGAGGCGGGTGAGGGTCGCGTCGCCGACGAGGTGCGACCGGGCGTCGTTGATCCGCTTGAAGTGGTCGAGGTCCGCGATGGCCAGGCTGAGCGGCGCCCCGCGCAGGTGGTGGTCCGCCAGCAACGCGGGCAGCAGGCGGTCCAGGTGCCGGCGGTTCCACATCCCGGTCAGCGCGTCGCGCTCGGCCAGCTGCTCGAGGGCGAGGTTCCGCTCGGCGGCCTCGTCGCGCTGGAACAGGGCGTGCAGCGCGGTGGCGCGGGCGTCGGCCTCCCGGACCCGGACCCGGATCGAGGTCGCGTGGGAGACGACCAGGGCCTCGTAGGCGCCGCGGAAGTCCCCGTTCTCGGCGAGCAGGCGGGACTGCGCCTCGGTCGCGGTCGCGGTGAGCTCCGGCAGCCCGCGCTCGGCGGCGGCGGCCACCGCCCGCAGGACCAGGTCCAGGGCCCCGGCGGGGTCGCCGCGGCGGCGGCGGAGCGTCGCCAGGGTCAGCAGCGCGTCGGGCAGGGCCCGCGCCTCGGCCTCGGCGACGCCGGGGCCCAGCATCGAGCGGGCGATCTCCTCGGCGCGGTCGAGGTCGCCGGTGTCGAGCAGCACCGACGCCATCGTGTCCAGCACCGTGGAGTTCAGCGGGATGGCGTGGGCCAGGGCCACCGCCTCGATCCGCGCGACGAGGGCGACGGCGTCGACGGCCCGGCCCCGCGTCCAGTGCGTCCAGGCGTAGTTGTTGAGCACCGCCAGCAGCAGGTGCGGTTCGCCGAGGCGGTCGGCCGCGGCGAGCACGCTGTCGAAGTCGCCGACGTAGCCGTCGTCGGTGGACTGGATGCCGCCCAGCAGCGCGAGGACCATCCGGTGGTCCACGGGGAAGTGTGCCGGCGCGGTCGGCGGGAGCAGGCGGGCGGCCTCGACGGCGTGCAGCAGTGCGTCGCCCATCGCCCCCATCCGGAACAGGCACCACGCGAGCACGGCCTCGGCCCGCGCCTCCACGACGGCGTCGCCGTGCGCCCGGGCGGACGTCAGCACCGCCCACGCCGTCTGGGAGGCGCCCGCCACGTCGTTGCCGCGGCCGGCCTCGTCGGCCAGCACGAGCCGGGCCCGGGCGGTCTCGTGCGGCATCCCGTGCTCGCGGGCGAGGGCGAGGACCCGCTCGGCGCGGGGGCGGATCCCGGCGCGGTCGGTGAACCGGCGGGTCTCCAGCCGGGCGAGCTCGGCGGGCAGGTCCGCGGGTCCGAGCGGGCAGGCGGGGTCGCCGTAGAGGTCCGGCGGGGTCTCGGCGGCGGCGACCACGGTCCCGGTCGCGATCCCGGTCCTGGTCGCGATCCCGGTCCTGGTCGCGGTCCCGGTCGCGGTCGCGGTCGTGGCCGGGCGCACGGCCGGGTCGCCCGGCGCGGCCACGGACTCCGGCCGGGGGGCGACCGCGGGCAGCGGGAACGTCACGACCGACCCGCCTCCCGATCTCCTCGACGACATCTCGGGATCCAGGATCACCGACCGGCCGTGCAGCCGTCGGCGGCGCCCCGACGGTGGGGACGACGCGGGATGACCCGGGCCGTCCACGGCCCCACCACGGGTGCCGCCGCAGGCCCCCGGCTCAGCGGGAGCTCAGGAACAGCCCGAGCGCGGCCGCCGCCGCGCCGAGGGCCGTCGTGCCGACGGCGTTGAGGGCCGCCGCCCCGCGGGCGCGCCGCTGGAGCAGCCGGACGGTCTCGAACGACGCCGTGCCGAAGGTGGTGTAGCCGCCGCAGAAGCCGGTCCCGAGCACGACGCGGACCTCGTCCGGGGCGCCGCGGAACAGGACGAGCCCGGTCAGCACCCCGAGCAGGAGACTGCCGGTCACGTTGATCACGACCGTCCCCAGGGGGAAGAGGTGGCGCCAGCGGCTCTTGACCAGCCCGTCCAGGACGAACCGCGCGACGGCGCCGGCCGCCCCGGCGGCGGCCACGCCGAGGACCACCGGCGCGCTCACCGCGCGGCCTTCCCGTCCACGGGCCCGGTCCCTCGGGCGCTCGCCCCGGAGCTTCCGGAGCGCCCGGACGGCCCGGAGGCGCCGGATCTCCCAGAGCTCGCCGGCCGCCCGGGCCGCCCGCGGCGGGCGTCGTCGACCCGGGCGGCGAGCACGATCCCGGCCCACGCGAGCGCGACGCCCGCCACGGTGCTCACGACGGCGTACGCCGCTCCCCGGGCGGCCTCGTGGTCGCGGACGAGCAGGTCGGCCTCGACGACGAGGGTGCTGTAGGTCGTGAAGGCGCCGAGCAGGCCGGTGCCCGCGGTGAGGCGGACCGCCCGCCGCCGGCCGGTGTCGGCCCCCGCCCGGGCAAGGGTCTCCAGCAGGACGCCGAGCGCGAGGGCCCCGGCCAGGTTCGTGACGAGCGTCGCCCACGGCCACCCGCCGGCCGGCGTGGGCCAGGCCCGCCCGAGGCCGTAGCGGGCGAGCGCGCCGAGCGCCCCGCCGGCCAGCACGAGCAGGAGCAGGCCGGGCCGGGCGTGCAGCGGCCGCTCGTCGGGGTCGACCGGCAGGCCGGGGAACGGGTCGCCGCGGGGGGTCTCGGGCCGGGGGTCGACCCGGCCCTCCGCGCGGCCCCGTTCCCGGTCCCGGGCGCCCGGGTCGTCGTCGCGGGCGGGGTCGGGGCGGCGGGTCATGGGCGGTGTCCTCCTACGTCTCCGTAGGGACCGTCAGCTCACGGCACCCGGTGCGGGCGGTGGCGGTTGTCGGGCGAGCCCCATCGCCTCCGGAGAACGCTAGCTGTACTGACTCAGGAGGTGGTTGACGGCAGTCGGTCTTGGGGGGTGTGGC
>CAXSIB010000379.1:0-3608 GCA_964237095.1 uncultured Actinomycetales bacterium | reverse complement strand
GTCGCCGACGACCTGGCGTTCGCCCTGGAGCTGCTCCGCTCGTACCCCGAGGACCCCTCGGTCCTGTGTGCGCTGCTGCTCAACCGGCTCACCCTCGCGCCCGGGGAGGCCGTCTACCTGCCGGCGGGCAACCTGCACGCCTACCTCGAGGGCACCGCGGTCGAGCTGATGGCGTCGAGCGACAACGTCCTGCGCGGCGGGCTCACCACCAAGCACGTCGACGTCCCCGCGCTGCTCGCGGTGCTCGACACGACCCCGCGCCCGCCGGACGTGACCCACGGTGAGGCGGTGTCCGCCCACGAGCAGGAGTACCCGACCCCGACGCCGCAGTTCCGCCTCTCGCGCGTCGAGGTCACCGACCCCGAGCCGGTGCGCCTGACCGACGGGTCGCCGCTCGGCGACGGGCCGCAGGTGGTCCTCTGCGTGGCCGGTGCCGCCACGGTCGTGTCCGACGGCGCGGCCGTCGACCTCGGCGGGGGCCGCGCCGCCTACGCGCACGCCGGTGAGGGCCCGGTCACCGTCACCGGCCGCCCGGGCGCCGTGCTCTTCCGGGCCCGGCCCGGCGTCGTGCCCGTCGACGGCCGCTGACGCGCCGGCGTCCTGAGGCGCCGCCGGAGCGGCCCGGGCCCCGGTCGGCCCTCCGGCCGGCCGCCGGTCCATCATGGAGACGGCGACGAGACCGGACGCCGCTGTGCACGACGACCGTCCAGGAGGACGCTGCGTGACCACCCAGACCGAGGCGAGCCAGACCGCGCCGACCCAGACCGTGCCCGACCGGGCCGAGCCCGCCGAGACCGCGGCGGTCGGCGGCGCGCTGCCGCCCGCGACGACCGAGGTGCTGCCCTTCAAGGTCGCCGACCTGTCCCTCGCCACCCTCGGGCGCGACGAGATCCGCCTCGCCGAGCACGAGATGCCGGGCCTGATGGCGATGCGCGAGCGCTTCGGCACGTCCAAGCCGCTGGCCGGGGCCCGGGTCACCGGGTCGCTCCACATGACCGTCCAGACCGCGGTGCTCATCGAGACCCTCGTCGCGATCGGCGCCGAGGTCCGCTGGGCCAGCTGTAACATCTTCTCCACGCAGGACGAGGCCGCCGCCGCGGTCGCCGTCGGCCCCGACGGCACCCCGGACGCCCCGCGCGGGATCCCGGTGTTCGCGTGGAAGGGCGAGAGCCTCACCGAGTACTGGTGGTGCACCGAGCAGGCGCTTGCGTGGCCCAACCCGGACACGGCGGCCGACGCGCCGGCGCTCGGGCCGAACATGATCCTCGACGACGGCGGCGACGCCACCCTGCTCATCCACCTCGGCGTGCAGTTCGAGGCGGCCGGCTCGGTGCCGGAGACCGGCGCGGAGGACTCCGAGGAGTACGCGGTCATCCTCGACACGCTCCGCCGCTCGCTGGCGGCCGACACGCGGCGGTTTACCCGGATGGCGGCCGACGTCCGCGGGGTCACCGAGGAGACCACCACCGGCGTGCACCGGCTGCTGGAGTTCGCCCGCGACGGCCGGCTCCTGTTCAGCGCGATGAACGTCAACGACTCGGTCACGAAGTCGAAGTTCGACAACAAGTACGGCACCCGCCACTCCCTGATCGACGGGATCAACCGCGCCACCGACGTCCTCATCGGCGGCAAGGTCGCGGTCGTCTGCGGCTACGGCGACGTCGGCAAGGGCTCCGCAGAATCCCTGCGCGGACAGGGCGCCCGCGTCGTGATCACCGAGGTCGACCCGATCTGCGCGCTGCAGGCGGCCATGGACGGGTACGAGGTGACGACCCTGGCCGACGTGCTGGGCCGGGCGGACATCATCATCACCGCGACCGGCAACCGCGACGTCGTGACCGCGGACGACATCGCCGGGATGAAGCACCAGGCGGTGCTCGGCAACATCGGCCACTTCGACAATGAGATCGACATCGCCGGCCTGGCGCGGGTCCCCGGCGTCCGCCGCAACCGCATCAAGCCGCAGGTCGACGAGTGGGTGTTCCCGGACGGGCACTCGGTGATCCTGCTGAGCGAGGGCCGGCTGCTGAACCTGGGCAACGCGACCGGGCACCCGAGCTTCGTGATGTCGAACTCCTTCACCAACCAGGTGCTCGCGCAGATCGAGCTGTGGACGAAGCCCGACGAGTACTCCGTCGACGTCCACGTCCTGCCCAAGCACCTCGACGAGGAGGTCGCGCGCCTGCACCTCGGGGCGCTCGGGGTGAAGCTGACGACGCTGACCAAGAAGCAGGCCGAGTACATCGGCGTGCACGTCGAGGGCCCGTACAAGCCGGACACCTACCGCTACTGAGCCCGGCCCCGGCCCCCGCCGGGCGAGCGACCCACGACACGTGGCGTGTCCCACCCGCTCAGCGGGAGGGACACGCCACGTCGTGCGTCCGACCCCTCGGTCGCGTCAGGAGGGCCTGCTCCGGCGGCTGATACTGCAGCTGATCGAGCCGCCGGTCCGGCTCCCTCTCACGCTGCGGGGGAGGTCGGGTGCTCGAGGTGGCGCTGGTCGGGCGGGAACGCGAGTCCGCGGCACTGGCGGCCCTGGTCGCGGGGGCGCCCGCCGGCGGTGCCTGCCTGGTCCTGCGCGGCGAGGTCGGCGTCGGGAAGTCGGCGCTGCTCCGCGAGGCCGCCGAGCACGCGGCCGCCCGGGGGCTGCGGGTCCTGCGGGCGGTGGGCGTGCAGGCCGAGACCCGGCTCCCGTTCGGCGGCCTGGAGCAGCTGCTGCGGCCGCTGCTGCTCCGCGACACGCCCGGGACGGGGACGGCTCGCGCCCGGGAGACGGTGCTCGCCGCGGTGGGGCCGGCCGACGGGTCGGTGGGGGAGCCGTTCGGGGTCGCCCGCGCGGTGCTGGAGCTGCTCACCGACGCCGCGCAGGCCCGGCCCCTGCTCGTGGTCGTCGACGACGCGCAGTGGCTGGACACCCCGAGCTGGGAGGTGCTCGCGTTCGTCGGGCGCCGGCTGGGGTCCGACCCGGTCGTCGTGCTGGTCGGCATGCGGGTCGAGCAGGAAGCCGACCCCCGGCTGTCGCGGTCCGGCCTGGACGTGCTGACGGTGGAGCCGCTGACGGCCCGGTCGGCGGAGACGCTGCTGGACTCCTGCGCGCCGGGCCTCGCGCGGCCCCTGCGGGGCCGGATCCTCGCCGAGGCGGCCGGCAACCCGCTGGGACTGCTCGAGCTGCCGGCCGCCGCCGCCCGGTTCGGGGAGGGTGCGCTGCTGCCGGCGTGGCTGCCGCTGACGACCCGGCTGGAGAACACGTTCGCCGCGCGGGTGGCCGAGCTCCCCGCCGTGACCCGCGCCCTGCTGCTCACCGCGGCCCTCGACGCGGCCGGCGCCCTCGACGACGTCCTCGCGGCCACCGCGGTGGTGGTGGGCGGCGCGGTGACCGCGGACGACCTCGGGCCGGCCGTGGTCGCCCGCCTGGTCGAGGTCGAGGACGACTCGACCGTGCGCTTCCGCCACCCGCTCGTGCGGTCCGCGGTCCGGGCGGGCGCCCAGGTCGGGGCGCGCCGCCGGGTGCACGCCGCGCTCGCGCTGGTGCTGCGGGCCACCGAGGACCGCAGCGTGTGGCACCGCGCGGCCGCGGTCGGGGGGCCCGACGACGAGGTGGCCCGGGA
>CAXSIB010000378.1:0-3628 GCA_964237095.1 uncultured Actinomycetales bacterium | reverse complement strand
GTCGCGCCGCTTCGGGGTCGGGCGGCCCTTGCCGGTCGTGGTCGGGCCGGTCGTGGTCGGGCCGGTCGCCGTCGGGCCGGTCCCGGTCCGGCTCGGGATCCTGGCCGTGGCGGGGGCCACCGGGACCCCGTCCGCCGCGGCGCCCTTGCGCAGCGACACCTTCGCGAGGGCGGTCGCACCACCCCGGCGCAGCACCGACAGTCGGCCGGCCGTCGGTTCGGCGGTGGTGACCGCCTCGACCGCGGCCGCCGGCTTCCCGGCGGCGGGGCGGACGGCGGCGTGCTCCTCGGCGGCCGGCGCGAGCCGGGTGGCGCCGCCCTTGCGTGCTGACACCGCACTCCCTCATCCGTGGCCGGCCCGTCCGTGGCCGACGCCGTGCTCCAGGTCGATCAGTCCCGTCGGGGACGACCGTGACAGTGCAGTGTGAGCCATGCTGAGATGGGGGTCACGCCCGCGACGGGCCCGGCCACGGTCGTGAACACCCCGTCCGGCCGTACCGGCAGCACCTATCTCGAGAGGTCACGCGCAGCAATGGGGATCCTCAACCGCATCTCGACACAGTTCAAGGTCAAGGCGAACAAGGAGCTCGACAAGCGCGAGGACCCTCGCGACACCCTCGACTACTCCTACCAGCAGCAGCTCGCGCTGCTGCAGAAGGTGCGCCGCGGGGTCGCGGACGTCGCGACCAGCCGCAAGCGCGTCGAGCTGCAGATGAACCAGCTGTCGGCCCAGCAGGACAAGCTGCAGGGGCAGGCCCAGGCCGCCCTGGCCGCGGGCCGGGAGGACCTAGCCCGCGAGGCCCTCACCCGCAAGTCCGGGCTGACCCAGCAGGTCGCCGACCTGCAGACCCAGTACGAGGGGCTGCAGGCGCAGGAGGAGAAGCTCACCACCGCGACCCAGCGGCTGCAGGCCAAGGTCGACTCCTTCCGCACCCAGAAGGAGACGATCAAGGCCACCTACACCGCGGCCGAGGCGCAGACCCGCATCGGGGAGGCGTTCTCCGGCATCTCCGAGGAGATGAGCGACGTCGGGCTGGCCATGCAGCGCGCGCAGGACAAGACCGCGCAGATGCAGGCCCGCGCCGGTGCCCTCGACGAGCTGATGGCCTCCGGCGCCCTCGAGGACCCGACCGGCACCAGCAAGGACGACCTGACCCTCGAGCTCGAGCGGATGTCCTCGGGCAGCGACGTCGACAGCCAGCTGGCGTCGATGAAGGCGCAGCTCACGGGCGGGCCGGCCCCCAAGGCCCTCGGCGCAGCCGGTACCGCGGCCCCTGCGGCGACCCCGGCGATCGACTTCACCAAGTCCGACGGTGCCGCGTGATCGTCCGGATCCTCGGCGAGGGCCAGTTCGAGATCGTCGCCGGGCTCGTCGACGAGCTCAACGTCCACGACGGGAACCTCGAGGCGGCACTGGACGCCGACTCCGAGCCCGAGTTCCACGCGGCGCTCGAGAGCCTGCTCGGGGTCGTCCGGACGAAGGGCGTCCGGGTCCCGGACGACTTCCTCGGACCGTCGGACCTGACGCTGCCCGCGGAGGAGGCCACCCCCGAGGAGGTGCGCGGGATGCTCGCCGACGACGGCCTCATCCCCGGCTGACACGGACCGGCTGACCAGGCCGGCCCGGCCCGCCAGGCAAGACCGACCGGCACCGACCCGGCCGCGAGGGCCGCGGCCGACCCGCCCCGCAGCCCGGCCCGACCCGCCCCGCGGACCCGGTCCGCGGGGCGTCGTCGATTCTCAGCAATCTCCCAACCGTCCGAGGGATCCTGGCTCCATGGCTCGCACGAACTCCCGCTTCGCCCCCGACCACGGGCTCTCCCGCCGGATGGGGCTCACCGTCTTCCTGCTCGGCGTGGTCTACGTGGGCGGTGTCGCGCTCATCGTGGCCAAGGCCGGGGCGGGCACGCTCCCGTTCGTCGTCGTCATCGCCCTCGGGTTCCTCGCGATCCAGTGGTTCGCCTCGGACAAGATCGCGCTGTTCGGGATGGGTGGGCACGTGGTCACCCAGCAGGAGCAGCCCGAGCTGCACGCGACGATCGACCGGCTGTGCGCGCTGGCCGACATGCCCAAGCCGCGGGTCGCGGTGGCCGACATCGACATGCCCAATGCGTTCGCCACCGGCCGCAACCAGAAGCGGGCGGTCATCTGCGTGACCACCGGGCTGATGCGGCGCCTGGACCGCGACGAGCTCGAGGGCGTCCTGTCCCACGAGCTGTCCCACATCGCCCACCGCGACGTCGCGGTGATGACGATCGCCTCGTTCCTCGGGATCCTCGCCGGGCTGCTGACCCGGTCGGTGCTGCTGTTCGGCGGCGGCGGCGACCGCCGCGACAACAACGGCGGCGGCGTCAACCCGGTGATGGTCGTCCTGCTCGTCTCGGTCCTCGTGTACGCGCTGAGCTTCCTGCTGATCCGGGCGCTGTCGCGCTACCGCGAGTTCGCCGCCGACCGCTCCGGCGCCCAGCTCACCGGGCGGCCGTCGCAGCTCGCGTCGGCGCTCGTGAAGATCTCCGGCGACATGGGCCGGATCCCGACGCGCGACCTGCGCCGGGCCGAGCCGTTCAACGCCTTCTACTTCGCGCCGGCCTTCAGCAAGGGCCGCAGCTCGTCCCTCGCGACGATCTTCTCGACGCACCCGTCGACCGAGGCCCGCCTCGCCGCGCTGAGCAAGATCTCCCTCGAGCTCGGCGCCTGAGCTGATGGGGCTGCGCGACATCCTGCTGGGCCGGACCAAGCCGAAGCCGCCCGACCTCGATCGGATCTTCGGGCTCAGCGACGCGGCGTTCACCCTGCAGGCGGCCGGGCAGTTCACCGCCACCGGCGTCGGGGCCGTCTGCTACCGCGCCGGGGAGGGCGGGGCGTTCGCGAACACCCAGACCGACGTCCAGCAGCTCCTCGACGCCGATGGCGGCCCCGCGGTCCAGCGCACCGAGGACGAGTACGGGTTCACCTGGCTCGTCGTCCACCACGACCCCGCCGACCTGGCGGGCCTGGTCACCGACCTGCACGCGGTGAACTCCGTGCTGACCGACGCCGGGTTCGGGTCGCTGCTGCTGTGCTCGCTCGCGGCGTTCCGCGGGACGCCGGGGTCGGACACGGCCGGACGCCCGCTCGGGCTCGTCTACCTCTACAAGCGGGGCACGTTCTACCCGTTCGCGCCGCTGACCGGCCAGACCCGCGACACCGCGCTCGAGATCTCGGTCCGCGCGCAGGTCGGTGCCGACCTGCACATCGAGGACGACCTCTCACGCTGGTTCCCCGTCTGGGGCGCGCCCGGCCTCTGACGGGCCGACGAGGGGCGGGCGCCGGTCGAGGCCCGCGGTCCGGTGTGGAACGGTCGGGGCATGACGAGCCCGACCACGACCACCGCCCCTGCGCCCTCCGTGCCCGCGG
This sequence comes from uncultured Actinomycetales bacterium, assembly GCA_964237095.1. GTDB lineage: Bacteria > Actinomycetota > Actinomycetes > CAXTBU01 > CAXTBU01 > CAXSIB01. Next base: position 233 of record CAXSIB010000378.1, on the reverse strand, counting down.
CCCTGCCCCTGGGCGGCGACCGGGTCGCGGCGCTGCGCCGAGCGGTCACCGACGCGCTGCCGGCCACCCGCCGCGCCCTCGAGGACCTCGTCCGGATCCCGTCGATCTCGGCGGACCCGGCCCGGGCGGGCGACCTCGACCGCGCCGCCGCCGAGGTGGCGCGCCTGCTCACCGCCGCCGGCCTGCCCGACGTGTCGGTGGTCGCCGTGCCGGGCGGCAAGCCCGCGGTGATC
>CAXSIB010000377.1:0-3636 GCA_964237095.1 uncultured Actinomycetales bacterium | reverse complement strand
GGTGGCCGGGCGCTCGCTGGCCGGGCGGGGTCACCGTGGCTGAGTCCGGCGCCGTCGTGGTCGGGGGCGGGCTGGCCGGGATCGCGGCCGCGCTCCGCCTCGCCGACGGCGGCCGCCGCGTCACCCTCGTCGAGGGGCGCCCGCGCCTCGGGGGGGCCGCCTCGTCCTTCCGCCGCGGCGACCTGTCGGTCGACAACGGCCAGCACGTCTTCCTGCGCTGCTGCAGCGCGTACCGCGGGCTGCTCGACCGGCTCGGCGTCACCGACCGGGTCGTCCTCCAGTCCCGCCTGGACATCCCGGTGCTCCGGGCCGACGGCCGGCGGGCCCGGCTGCGGCGCACGCCGGGCCTGCCGGCGCCGCTGCACCTCGCGGCGACCCTCACCCGGTTCGGCCTGCTCAGCCCGGGCGACCGGGCGCGTGCCGTCCGCGGCGCGTTCGCCCTGCGCCGCCTCCACCCCGACGACCCGGCGCTGGACGCCCGGACCCTCGGGGAGTTCCTGCGCGCGCACGGCCAGGACGACGCGGTCATCGACACGCTGTGGGGGGTGGTGGCCACGGCGACCCTGAACCTCGAGCCCGACGAGGCCTCCCTCGCCCTCGCCGCGCGGGTGTTCCGCACCGGGCTGCTCGACCACGCGGCCGCCGGTGACGTGGGCCACGCCGCCGCCCCCCTCGGCGAGCTGCACTCCGACGCCGCGCAGGCGGCGCTCGCGGCGGCCGGGGTCGAGGTGCTGCTCGGGCACCGGGTCGACGCGGTGGACCCCGACCGCGTGGTCCGCGTCAGCGGGACCGGGGGCCGGCAGGTCGACCGGGTCTGGCACGCCGACACCGTGGTGCTGGCCGTGCCGCCGGCGGCCGCCTTCGCGGCCGCGCCGAGCCTGCTGGGCACGCGTGCGGGCACCGCGGCCGCGCTCGGCACGACCCCGATCGTCAACGTCCACGTCGTCTACGACCGGCAGGTCACCGACCTCCCGTTCGCCGCCGCCGTCGGCGGGTCCCCGGTGCAGTGGTTCTTCGACCGCACCGAGTCCTCCGGGCTGCGCCGCACCCGGCCCGCGGGGCAGTACCTCGCGGTCACGGTGTCGGCGGCGACGTCGACGATCGACGTCGGGAGCCGGCTCCTGCAGGAGCGCTACGTCGCCGAGCTGGCCCGGCTGCTGCCCGCGGCCCGCGACGCCCGCGTCGTGGACGCGTTCGTCACCCGGGAGCGCCACGCGACGTTCCGGCAGGCGCCCGGCACCGCGGTCCTGCGGCCGCCGCCGGGGGCACCGGACCGGGCCGTCCTGCTCGCCGGGTCGTGGACCGCGACGGGGTGGCCCGACACGATGGAGAGCGCTGTCCGCAGCGGTCTCGCCGCCGCGGACGAGGCCCTGGGCCGGTCGCTCCCCCGGGCCGTGACGCCCGCCGACCCGACCCTGCTCGACCGCCCCCTGGAGGTGACCGGATGACCACCGACCCCACGCAGGCCCTCGACCGCACCGACCACGCGGACCCGACCGACCCGACCGACCCGACCGACCCGACCGCCCGCATCCGGCGGCTCGTCGAGCCCGGGCTGCGCGCGGCGGTCGATGCCCTGCGGGACCCCTCGGCCCGGTTGATCGCCGGCTACCAGCTCGGGTGGCTGGAGGCGGACGGGCAGCCGGCGGCGAGGGGGCGCAGCGGCAAGGCGGTCCGACCGACGCTGGCCGTGCTGTCCGCCGAGGCGGCCGGCGGGACCGGGGAGGACGGCGTCCCGGCGGCGGTGGCCGTCGAGCTCGTCCACAACTTCTCCCTGCTGCACGACGACGTGATGGACCGCGACCTCGAGCGGCGGCACCGCCCGACGGGCTGGGTGGCGTTCGGCGAGGGCCCGGCGATCCTCGGCGGCAACGCGATGCTGCTGGCCGCGGCCGAGGTGCTGCTCGCGTCGGGCGCGGGGGGCCGGCGGAGCCTGCCGTGCCTGCTGGTCGCGACCCAGGAGCTGATCGGCGGCCAGTTCCGCGACCTCGCGCTGGAGAACCGCGAGAGCGTCGACCTCGAGGAGGTGCTGTCGATGGAGGGCGGCAAGACGGCGGCGCTGATGGCGTGCGCCGCGTCCATCGGCGCGCTCGCGGTGGGGGCGGCCGCGGACGTCGTGGACGGGCTGGCGCGCTACGGCCACCACCTCGGGATGGCGTTCCAGCTGGTCGACGACATCCTCGGCGTCGCCGGTGACCCGGCGGTCACGGGCAAGTCGTCGTCCTCCGACGTCCGCGCCGGCAAGCGGAGCGCCCCGATCGTGTCCGCGCTGGGGGCCGGGTCGGAGGCGTCACGGCGCCTCGCGAGCATGCTCAGCGCCGGACCGCCGACGGCCGAGGAGGACGTCGTGCTGGCGAAGAAGCTGATCGAGGAGGCGGGCGGGCTGGAGTGGGCGGCCCGTGAGGCCGACGCGCAGGTCGCGGCGGCGCTCGCGGAGCTGGCCGCGCTCGACCTCGTGGCCGAGCCCGAACGGCACCTGGTCGCGATCGCCCGCCAGGTGGTCGCCCGCGACCACTGAACGCCCACGACCACCGACGGCCGACGACCACCGAACGCCGGCCACCACCGACCGGCGGGGGTGGCGGGAGGTCAGTTGCCGGCGGCGGCGTCGTCCTCGGCGTCCCAGGTCTCGTTCCGCTGGGCGACCCGGGTGAGGGCCTGCTCGGCCTCCTCGCGGGTGGCGTACGGCCCGAGGCGGTCCGCGGCGCGGCAGCCCGGTCCCTGCTCGACCGTGCCGTGCTTGAGGCAGTAGTACCACTTGTCGTCGTCGTCCACGGGCTCAGCCTGTCGCCCGCCGGACCGGCTGGCAACCCACCGGCCGCCCTACGATCAGGGCAGCATCGTCAGGCAGGGTCGTCGAACGGGGAGATCGTCGTGAGCTCGACAGTGGCAGGCACGATCACCCGCGGGGTGGTGTCCCCGCTGCGCCCCGTGCCCACGTCCATCCCCCGCCCGGACTACGTCGGGCGCTCCGGGCCGAAGCGGTACCGCGGCGGCGACGTGCACCCGCCGGAGCTGCTCGCCCGCATGCGGGTCGCCGGGAAGCTCGCCGGCAACGCCCTCGCCCACGTGGGCCGCGCGGTCCGCCCCGGCATCACCACCGACGCCCTCGACGTCATCGCCCAGGACTACCTCGTCGCCCACGGCGCGTACCCGTCTTGCCTGGGCTACCGCGGCTTCCCGAAGGCGATCTGCACGAGTGTCAACGAGGTCATCTGCCACGGCATCCCGGACTCCCGGGTGCTCGTCGAGGGCGACATCGTCAACATCGACCTGACCGCGTTCCTGAACGGGGTCCACGGCGACACCAACGCCACCTACCTCGTCGGCGACGTCGCCCCCGACGTGGTCGCGCTGGTCGACCGCACGCGGGAGGCGACCGACCGCGCCATCCGCGCGGTGGCGCCCGGGCGGCGGCTCAACGTGATCGGCCGCGTGATCCAGTCCTACGCCGACCGCTTCGGCTACGGCGTGGTGCGCGACTTCACCGGCCACGGCATCTCGACGGTCTTCCACTCCGGGCTGGTGGTCGCGCACTACGACGACCCGCGCTTCGACACCGAGATGCTGCCCGGCATGACGTTCACGATCGAGCCGATGCTCACCCTCGGCACCTACGAGTGGGACCAGTGGGAC
>CAXSIB010000376.1:0-3665 GCA_964237095.1 uncultured Actinomycetales bacterium | reverse complement strand
CGCCGCGGGGGCGGGGTCCGGTGACCCGGCTGCGCCGGCGAGCCGCACCCCGGCCGTACCGGTCGGTGCAGCTGCGCCGGGCCCGACCCAAGCCGGTGCCGCCGCTGCTGTTCGGGTCGACCGCGGCGTGGGCCACCCACATGCTGTTCCCCACCTACCGCCGAGAGGTGCTGCGGGCGGGGTTCACCTGGTGCCCCCGGTGGTGGGCCCACACCGAGGCCGTCGGCCGCCTGGAGGCGCTGTGGCGGGCGTGGGAACACCACCGCCAGCTGCCGGCGATGGGGATGGCGACCTGGTGGAAGGACTACGCCGACCCCACCATGACCGCTCTGTTCAACCCCTCGGGGCCGTTCGCGGCGTGCGCCCCGACCCGCCACCACGACCGGGACCCCGTCCCGCCGCTGCCGCAGGAACCCCCACCGCCCCAGCTGTTCCCGGACATCCGGGTCCGACCCGAACCCGAGATGTGGAGACACCACCGTGGCCGACGCTGACGGACTCGACGAAGCCGCCGAACAGATTCTGCGGACGGCGCTGACCGCGGCCGCGCAGCTCGCCGAACGCCTCGCGCAGGCCCGCACCCAGGCCCAGCGCGACGCCGCGGCGCGCAGTGAACGCGAGGCCCGGGACCTCGCCGGCCGGGTGGAGATCGAACGCCGTGCCGCCGCCGCGCAGCTGGCCCCGACCCGCGACCCGCGGTGGATCGCCACCGCCGAACCGCGGGAGGTCGCCGCCGCCTACGCCACCGCCCAGCAGTGGGCCGGGACCGACCCCGCCGCCGCGCGGGACGCCCAGCGGATCCTCGACCAGGTCCGCGTCCGGTACGGCGCCGACGCCGTCCCCGACGGTCTGGACCGGACCGGCGACCGCAGCGCGGGCGGGGGAGTGGACTCCCCGCCTCGGCGTGCGGCCCGCGCCGAGGCCGCGATCCTGCTCGCCACCCCCGACGTCGACGCCCGGGTGAAGACCTGGCTGGCGGAGCACCCCGGGCCGCTGCCCGGGCTCAACCCCGCCGAGACCGCCGAAGCCGTCGACGCCCGGCTCCGCGCCGACCTGTCCCAGGCCCGGTCCGCCACCGAGGCCACCGCCGCGGTGACCGCGACCACCGCCCCGGCGATCTCCGCCACCCGCGGCCTCGCGGTCACCTCGACCAACGACTTCGAACGGGACTGACCGGCCGTCGTCAACCCCCATCGTGTCGACATCAGTTGACCCACACACACCGCGCTGAAACACCAACGATTGACTATAAGACCAGATTACGGCCCTTCAGGGCCTTGCCGCTCGTGCCGCACTGTTGACGGCAGCAGCGAAAGAACGGGCTTTAAGGGCATCCGACGTTTCGAACTCGCGAGCCACGCTCCAGCCGTCGCCGGCGACCGTCACATACACAGCCGCCTTCCGACGACCCTTCTTGGCAGCAAGGGCAAACGGTCCGGCAAGTGCTATCCGCGTCGCGGTAACTCGCCCTCGCTCACCGCCGTCAGAGTCAACTGAAGCAAAGGCGCTTACGACATCGTGATGTTGGCGACTAAATAACGAACCGAACTCGAACGTGTCGGTGTAGACCGTCATGTCTCCGAGATGGGCAACCAAGCGCCGGGCTGCCGGGACACTGACAAAGTCCGCCGAGGGAGCAACGGCCGCCTCCCCCGAATCTGCACCCGGACCACACCGCACACAGTTGCAACCCTCACCGCGATTACGGACGCACTCGGGGTGGCGACCGCTGAAGCAGGGACCACAGATCGAGACAGAAGCGGACACTCGTCGACGCATACCGGCAGCATGGCCCTCACCACGGGCCCCCGCTGTTTACCTCTCAGTTGGAAGCCTGCCTGCCCCCTCCGGTTACTCGAGCTCGAAGTCGCTGTCCCGGCCGGGGGTGTGGCGGACGGGTTGAGCGTGACCCCGTTCGGGGAGTGGTTCAGGGATCGGTGACCGCTCCGCCCGGGGCACGTACGCCCGGCCCACCTCAATGTCGTCGTCGTAGTCGCGGGCCACCCCCCGCCCGGGTCCGCGGGCCGGTGCGACCGGCTCGGGGGCCGGGGTTCGGCCGCGGGCCGCGGCCGGCGGCTCGGGTCGGCGGCGGACCTGGCGCCACGGGTCGTTGTGGGCGACGCGCCGGGCGCGGTCGGCCTGCGGGGTCGCCGAGACCGCCGCGGGTGTGGCTGCGCGGGTGTAGCGGCCGTGGATGTCGAGCAGCTCCGCGCGGGCGAGGGCGGCGATCCCGGCGGCGAGATGGGCGTCCCCGGTGGCCTGGTGGGCGTCGTGCAGGGCTCGCATCATCTGGGTCAGCTGCCGCAGCAGCAGCAGTTCCCCGGTCCGCTGCGGGGTCGACCCCGACGCCTGCAGCAGCAGCACCGCGGCGTGGCGGCCCGCACCCCGCGCCACCGCCGGGGTACCCGGGTGGGTTTGGTGGGCCCGTAGCTGCGCCGACCTCGACAGCTCCCGGGCGGTCGCCGCCAGCGGGCCGGGACCCCGGGTTTCCAGCCGCCGGGACCAGGCGGCGAAGACTCCGGCGCTGTCGTGGGCGACCGCCGCCCACGACGCCCGGTCGTCCACGGGGACCGCGCGGAGGCGTTCGCGGGCGTCGGCGATCGCCCCGGCCGCAGCGTGCAGCTCGGCCGAGTCCCGTCCCACCCGCTCCGCGCCGAGGGTGACGACCCGCTTGTTGCGGCCGGCGGCGGTCCACTCCCCGACCGCCGTGCTCGCGCCCTCAACGGTGTCGGGCCAGGCGTCGCGGAGCCGGGTCAGGGTGAGGTCGCGGGCGAGTTTCCCCCCGCCGTACCAGACCGGACGCTCCCCCTGGGTGGGCCGGTCGGCGACCGAGAACCCGATCACGACGTCCCCGCGGCCCGCGGCAAACCGGGGGTGGACCAGCACCCGGTCCAGGCGTAGCCGGCGCACGAACTCCGCCTCCGTGGTCGCCGCCGCCGCCGCAGCGCGGACCCGGCGTTCCAGGTCTGGGCGGACCGGCTCGACCCGGTCCTCCCGCTCCGCCCGCGCGGCCTCCGCGGGCTTCACACCACGGCTGCCGAGCCCCGCCGCCCGCCCGGCGGTCACCACCAGCCCGTGTTCGACCTCGAGGTCCCGGGCGACCTGCTGCGCCCGGGGGCGGTCATTCCACGTCGACGCCTTCGTCCCGTCGTCCCGCACCAGGGACACCACCAGGTGGACGTGGTCGTTGCCCGCCTTCGACAGCCCGTGCCGCACCGCAACCCAGCGGCACGCCGCCTTGCCGCTCGTCTCGGTGAACCCCATCCGGTCGACGAAGTCTCCGGCGATCTCCGCCCACCGGGCGTCGGGCAGCTGCCCCTCCTCGGCCTTCAGCGACAGGGAGCAGTGCCATACGTGCCCCCCCGGCACGTCGACCTCGAGCTGCTTGCGGGGGGTGTCGAGGTAGCCCGCGATGTCCTTCGCCGCGTCGGCGTTCAGCTCGGCGTCGTCCCACCACGCCAGCAGCGGGACGTCCCCGGCCAGCAGGTGCGGCTCGGCGTGCTCGTTCTCCCGCCCCGGGCCCACCAGGTACCGCATCAATCCACCCGGATCCGACCCGCGGGTGATGTTCGGCATCACCGGCGCGGCGGCGGCAGCTGATGCAGCCCCACCGGCACCGGTATCCCCGACACCACCCCCAGGGTCACCTCCACCCGGGGCAGCAA
>CAXSIB010000375.1:0-3671 GCA_964237095.1 uncultured Actinomycetales bacterium | reverse complement strand
CAGCGGCGGTCTGGCGCCGAGCGGGTACCTCCCGCTCGACGACCACCAGCGCCGCTTCGGTGATCGCGACGTCGACACGTGGGCCGCGCGGGCCGGCTCGCGCGCCGGCCTGCTCGCCGGGCCGCCGTCCGGTGCCGGCCCCGGGCTCGTCCTGGGCACGGCGATCCACTCGGTGCGCGCCGTCCCGGCCGCGGCGCTGGCGACCGTCGTCCGGGCGGCCGCGGGCGGCCCGCTGCACGTCCACCTGTCCGAGCAGGTCGCCGAGAACGAGGCCTGCCTGGCGTTCCACGGCGTCACGCCGACCGCGCTGCTGGACGCCGCCGGCGCGCTCGGCCCCGACACGGCGGTCGTGCACGCCACCCACCTCACCGCGGCCGACCTCGACACCCTCGGGCGGCGCCGGGTCCACGCGTGTCTGTGCCCGACCACCGAGCGCGACCTCGCCGACGGGCTCGGTCCGGGCCGCGCGCTCGCGGACGCCGGCGCGACCGTCGGGCTCGGCAGCGACCAGCACGTCGTCGTCGACCTGTTCGAGGAGGCCCGCGGGCTGGAGTCCCACGAGCGGCTGACCCGCCACCGGCGCGGGGTGTTCGACGCGGCTGAGCTGCTCGCGGCGGTGACCGACCACGCCGCGCTCGGCGTGCCCGACGCCGGCCGGCTCGAGGTCGGGGCCCGCGCGGACCTCGTCGCGGTCCGGCTCGACACCGTCCGGACCGCGGGGATCGACCCCGCCGAGGTCCTCTCCGCGGCGACCGCCGCCGACGTCGACACGGTCGTCGTCGACGGCCGGACCGTCGTCAGCGGCGGCCGGCACGTCCTCGACGGCGGCCGGCCCGGCGGGGTCGCCTCGCTGCTGGACGCCGCGATCCGGCCGCTCTGGGAGCCGGCACGGTGGGAGCCGGCCTCGTGACACCGGCCGTGACCGCGGCCGGCGGCACGACCACACCGAGGACCACCACGCTGGTGACCGGGATCGGGGAGCTCGTCACGAACGACCCGGCCCGCGGCGGCCCGCTCGGGATCGTCCGCGACGCCGCGCTGGTCGTGTCCGGCGGCCGGATCGTCTGGGTCGGGCCGGCCACCCGGGCGCCCGCGGCGGACGATCGGGTCGACGTCGGGGGCCGGGCCGTGCTGCCCGGCTTCGTCGACGCCCACACCCACCTGGTGTTCGCCGGGGACCGGGCGGCGGAGTTCGCGGCGCGGATGAGCGGCGTCCCCTACGACGGCGGCGGGATCGCGACCACGGTGGCCGCGACCCGGGACGCCACCGACGACGTCCTCCGCGCGCTGCTCGCCGCCCGGGTCGCGGAGGCCGCCGCCCAGGGCACGACCACCCTGGAGGTCAAGAGCGGCTACGCCCTCGACGTCGCCGGCGAGGTCCGACTCCTCCGCCTCGCCGGGGAGGTGACGGGCGAGACCACCTTCCTCGGCGCGCACGTCGTCCCCGCCGGGACCGCGCGCGACGACTACGTCCGCCTCGTCTGCGGGGAGATGCTGACCGCCTGCGCGCCGCTCGCCCGCTGGGTCGACGTCTTCTGCGAGCCCCACAGCGCCCACGCCTTCGACGGCGGGCAGGCCCGGGAGATCCTGCTCGCCGGCGCCCGCGCCGGGCTCGGGCTGCGCGTCCACGGCAACCAGCTCGGACCCGGGCCGGGCGTGCACCTCGCGGTCGAGCTGGGCGCGGCCAGCGTCGACCACTGCTCGCACCTGGTCGCCGCCGACGTCGACGCCCTCGCCGACGCCGCCGCCGCCGCCCGCACCGGGTCGGTCGGCGCCGGGAACGACACGGTCGCGACGCTGCTGCCCGCCGCGGAGTTCGCGACCCGGGCCGTGTACCCGGACGCCCGCCGCCTGCTCGACGCCGGGGTCACGGTCGCCCTCGCCACCGACGCCAACCCCGGCACGGCGAACACGACCTCGATGCCGTTCGTGATCGCCCTGGCCGTCCGGGAGCTCGCGATGAGCCCGGCCGAGGCGGTGTGGGCGGCCACCGCGGGGGGCGCGCGGGCGCTGCGGCGGACCGACGTCGGCGTGGTCGCCTTCGGGGCCCGGGCCGACCTCGCGGTCCTCGACGCCCCCACCCACGTCCACCTCGCCTACCGGCCGGGCATGCCGATCGCCCGCCGGCTCGACCTGCCCGGATCGCCGTCCGTCCCCGACCGGTACGACCGGACACCGCACGCACGGACCCCGCTCGACCCGACGAAGGAGCCCCGGCCATGACGGCGACCCGCGAGACCCAGCCGGACGCCACCGGCACCGGCACCGCCACCAGCAGCGCGGCCCGCACCGTCACCCTGACCGCGGCCCCGCTCACCGTCGACGAGGTCGTCGCCGTGGCCCGCCACGGCGCCCGGGTCGACCTCGACACCCCGACCCGGGAACGGCTGCGGGCCGCGCGGGCGAGCGTCGAGGCCCTCAGCCGGGCGGAGCAGCCCGTGTACGGGATCTCCACCGGCTTCGGCTCGCTCGCCTCGACCCACATCTCCCCGGACCGGCGCGAAGACCTCCAGCGCGCCCTCGTCCGCTCGCACGCCGCCGGCACCGGCCCGGAGGTCGAGCGCGAGGTCGTCCGCGCGCTGATGCTGCTCCGCCTGCACACGATGGCCAGCGGCCACACCGGGATCCGCGAGGCGACCGCCGACACCGCCGCCGCGCTGCTCAACGCCGGCATCACCCCGGTCGTCCGGGAGTTCGGCTCCCTCGGCTGCTCCGGGGACCTGGCCCCGCTCGCCACCTGCGCCCTCGCCCTCATCGGCGAGGGCGAGGTCCGCGACGCGGCCGGCAGTCTCATGGCCGCCGCCGACGCGCTGGCCGCCGCCGGGATCGAGCCGGTCACCCTCGCCGCCAAGGAGGGCCTCGCGCTGATCAACGGCACCGACGGGATGCTCGGGATGCTCGTGCTCGCCCTCACCGACCTCGACGCCCTCGTCCGGGTCGCCGACGTCGCCGCCGCGATGAGCGTCGAGGCCCTGCTCGCCACCGACCGGGTGTTCGCCGCGGACCTGATGGCGCTGCGCCCGCACCCCGGGCAGGCGGCGTCCGCGGCCAACCTCCGGACGCTGCTCGCCGGCTCCGCGATCATGGACAGCCACCGCGGCCCGGACTGCACCGCCGTCCAGGACGCCTACTCCCTGCGCTGCTCGCCGCAGGTGGCCGGCGCGGTCCGCGACACCGCCGACCACGCCCGCGCCGTCGCCGGGCGCGAGCTCGACAGCGCGATCGACAACCCGTCCGTGCTCTCCGACACCCGGGTGGAGAGCAACGGCAACTTCCACGGCGCCCCGGTCGGCTACGTCCTGGACTTCCTCGCGATCGCGGTCGCCGACCTGGCGTCGATCTCCGAGCGGCGCACCGACCGGATGCTCGACCCCGCGCGGTCCCACGGGCTGCCCGCGTTCCTGGCCGCCGACCCCGGCGTCGACTCCGGGCTGATGATCGCGCAGTACACCCAGGCCGCCCTGGTGAGTGAGCTGAAGCGGCTCGCGGTGCCGGCGAGTGTCGACTCGATCCCGTCCTCGGCGATGCAGGAGGACCACGTCTCGATGGGCTGGTCGGCGGCGCGCAAGCTGCGCCGGTCCCTCGACGGGCTCGCCCGGGTGCTGGCCGTCGAGGTCCTCGCCGCGGCCCGGGCCCTGGACCTGCGCGCCCCGCTGGCCCCGTCGCCGGCG
>CAXSIB010000374.1:0-3683 GCA_964237095.1 uncultured Actinomycetales bacterium | reverse complement strand
CCCGGCTGCCGCGCGGCCGCGGCCGGGGGGCGCTCGGTGTCGGCCATGCCGCGATCCTCCCCCGGCCGCCGACGGGCCACCGGCCGGGACGGCACCGGCGGTCGGGGCCGCACCCACCGGCCTGGGCCTACCGTGCCCGCCATGACGGATGCGCGCCTGCGGTCGGTGCTCGACAGCCTCCCGGCCTACGTCGCCGGCCGCCGGCCGGCGGCGGCGCCGGCCGGGGTGCAGCCCTACAAGCTGTCCTCGAACGAGAACCCGTTCCCGCCGCTGCCCGGGGTGACCGAGGCGGCCCGGGCCGCCGCGTCGGACCTCAACCGCTACCCGCCCCCGACCGCGGCCCGCCTGGAGGCCGCGCTCGCCGACCGGCTCGGGGTGACCCCCGCGCAGGTCGTCGTGGGCGCCGGCAGCGTCGGGCTGCTCCAGCAGCTCGTCGCGGCGGCCGCCGGCAACGGCGACGAGGTGGTCTACGCGTGGCGGTCCTTCGAGGCGTACCCGATCGTCGTCGCGGTCGGGGGCGCCACCGGGGTCCCGGTGCCGCTGGCCGCGGACGGCCGCCACGACCTCGACGCGATGGCCGCGGCGGTCACCGACCGCACCCGGATGGTGCTGCTGTGCAGCCCGAACAACCCGACCGGGCCGGCGCTGCGGACCGACGAGGTGGTGCGGTTCCTCGACGCGCTGCCGCGCGACGTGCTCGTGGTCCTCGACGAGGCCTACGTCGAGTTCGTCCGGGACCCGGCCGCCGTCGTCGGCCTCGACCTGCTGGCCGGGCGCCCGAACGTGACGCTGCTGCGCACGTTCTCGAAGGCCTACGGCCTCGCCGGGATGCGGGTCGGGTACGCCGTGGCGGCCGTGCCCGTCGCCACCGCCCTGCGCCGGGTCACGGTGCCGTTCACGGTCTCCGCGGTGTCCGAGGCCGCGGCCCTCGCCGCGCTCGCGGCCGAGCCGACGCTGCGGGAGCAGGTCGCGGTGATCGTCGCCGAGCGGGATCGCGTCCTGGCCGCGCTGCGGGCCTCCGGCCACGACGTGCCCGACGCCGAGGGCAACTTCGTCTGGCTCCCCACCGGCGCCGCGACGGCCGCGTTCGTCGAGGCGTGCGACGGCCGCGCGGTGAGCGTCCGGCCGTTCGGCGACGAGGGCGTCCGCATCACGATCGGCGAGCCCGAGGCCAACGACCGGGTCCTCGAGGTCGCCCTGGCGGCCGTCCCGGCCACCGCCCGAATCCCGGCCACCGCCTGACGAGACCGCGGCGGCGGCCCCACCGGACGCGCCGCCCGACCGGGCGGGCTCGGCTCTCGCGGAGTTCAGACCGCCCCGGTGAGCAGGACGGGCGGCGGTCCGGCCGCCAGCATCGCGGTCAGCTCGTCACCCGGCACCGGCCGCCCGACGAGGTAGCCCTGAAGCAGGCCGCAGCCGGCCGCGACGAGGGCGTCGCGCTGGGCGGTCGTCTCCACGCCCTCCCCGACGACGAGCAGGTCGAGACCCCGCGCGACCGTCAGCACGGCGTCGACCAGCGCCCGCGAGCGGGGGTCGCGCGGCAGCCCCTCGACCAGACTGCGGTCGATCTTCGCGTAGGCGACCGGCAGCCCCACCAGCCGCGAGAGCGACGACCACCCGGTGCCGAAGTCGTCGATCGAGAGCGGGTGCCCGCGGTCCTGCCAGGCGGCCAGCACCGGGGTGAGCAGCGGATCGCCGAACTCGGCCTCGAGGACCTCGAAGCCGAGGTCGGCCGGGAGCAGACCCTGCTCGGCCAGCGCCCCGGTGACCACGTCGACCAGCCCGGGGTCGGCGAACTCCTTCGGCCGGAGGTTGACGAAGACCGTGCCGGGGGCGCGGACGCCGAGGTCCCGGCGCCAGGCCGCCAGCTGGGCGCACGCCTCCCCGACGACCCAGTGGCCGATCCGCGCGAGGCACCCGGTCGACTCCGCCGCCCCCACGAAGTCCGCGGCCGTCAGCAGCCCGTGCACCGGGTGCTCCCACCGCAGCAGGGCCTCGACGGCGACGACCCGCCCGTCGCGGGCCGACACGATCGGCTGGTGGTGGAGCCGCAGCTCACCGCGGTCGAGGGCGTGGGGGAGCGTCCGCTCGAGCTCGCGCCGGAACCCGACGACCGGACCGGAGCCCCGGTCGTGGACGGTGACCCGGTCCCGGCCCTCGCTCTTGGCCTGGTACATCGCGGTGTCCGCGTCGTGGAGGAGCTCCGCGGCGGTCGGGCCGTCGTCGGCGATCGCGACGCCGATGCTCGCCGACACCACCACGTCCACGCCGGCGACCCGGATCGGCGGGGCCAGCGCGGCCCGCACACGGTCCGTGACAGCGCCCACCAGCTCGTGGAGCGCGTGCGTCGGCTGGCGCTGCAGGTCCTCGCACAGCAGGACGAACTCGTCCCCCGCGAGGCGGGCGACGGTGTCGCCCTCCCGGAGGGTCCGCGCCAGCCGGTCCGCGACTGCGGCCAGCACGGTGTCCCCGGCCGTGTGGCCGTAGGTGTCGTTCACCGTCTTGAAGCGGTCGAGGTCGATGAACATCACGGCCACCGCGGTCCCGTGCCGGGCGGCCGTGGTCAGCGCGTGGTCCATCCGGTCGAAGAGCAGGCCGCGGTTGGGCAGCCCGGTCAGCTGGTCGTGCAGCGAGCGGTGCGCGAGCTCGGCCTGGGCCGCCCGGGCGGCGTCGCGGTCGCCCGCCAGCACCACGTGGGAGACGGCGACGTCCGCGAGCAGCGTGGCCGCGGCGATCTCCTCCGGACTCCACTCCGACACCTCGATCCGGTAGAGGTCGAGGGACCCCCACGACCGGCCGCGGCTGGTCAGGGGCACGGTCAGCACCGCCGCGATGCCGGCCGCCGCCGCTGTGGCGGTGAACCGCGGCCAGCGGCCGGCCGTGACGATGTCGGCGGCGTGCACCGGCTCGCCCGACTGGAGGCAGTCGTGGCACAGCCCCTCCTGCAGGGCCTCCTGCAGCTCCTCGACCCCGATCAGCAGGGGCCGGCTGCTGCGGACGAAACGGGCCCGGCTCCCGTCGAAGCCCATGACGCCCGCCCCGTCGACGGGCAGGGTCTCCGCGGCCACCTCGCACAGGCGGCCGAGCAGCTCGTCGACCCCGAGCTCCTCGGTGGCCGCCCGGGCGAGGCGGGCCACCGCGCGGAGCAGGGCGGGGGTGTCGACGAGGTGCCCCCCGGCCGGGCCGGGTCCGCTCTCCTGCACAGTCCGGTCCTCCCGAGGTCTGGACGGCCGACCGGCGTTCGGCGCGCCGACGCCGCGGCCCGGGGCGTCCGGCCCCGCCGACGCTGTGGACCCGGTTTGCACGGGCGGTGCCGCCCCGACACACGCGCACCCTCGTCCCGGTCCCCATCGGGAGGCAGACCGGCCCCACAGCTCCCGGCGTCCGCGCGGGATGGTCCCTGCGTCGCGGACGGTCGGTCCCCGGTGCCGTCCGGCGAGGGACGCGTTGCGTGGGGGGCGGTCGCAGCACACAGCACCCCTCCGGGGCCGGCTCGCTGCTGAACCACCGTCATGGTGGCGCTCCCGGCCCCCCGGTGTCCAGTCGGGGTACCGCGGCCCGACCGGCGGCTCGGCACCGCCTCCGCGCGGACCGGGACGGGCGCGGCTACTCTCCCCGGACGTGACCACCGCGGCAGCGCCCCCGGCGACCGGCCCGGGCACCGCCACCGCGCCCCGGCCCGC